>JACQSD010000020.1 GCA_016206165.1 Candidatus Uhrbacteria bacterium | reverse complement strand
TTTAAAAAAGATGACTCCGGTAGAGTACCGGAATCATCTCTTACAGACCCAGAAGTAGGTTTTTATTTCGTGTCTACTTTACGGGGTACGGATCATCGGATGACGGTTTCTTTTTATTACACATCCTCCAGTTTTACTGACAGTACTTTCGATACTCCGTCGTCGCCCATGGTGACGCCGTAGAGGAGCGAGGATTTGTGCATGGTTGCGCGGTTGTGTGTGATCGCGATGAACTGGGTTTTGTGTGCGAGTTCGTCGAGAATTGCAGCAAAGCGTTCTGAATTTGCCTCATCGAGCGCGGCATCCACCTCATCGAGCACGACAAATGGTGCGGGGTTATTTGAGATGAAGGAACAGATGAGCGCGATCGATGTGAGCGCGCGCTCGCCGCCAGAGAGCATACCAATACCTTTCATGCGTTTCCCTGGAGGAGTTGCATGAATGTCGATGCCTGTTACAATTTGCTTCTTGCTTCTTGCATCTAGCTTCTTGCCTTGGACCCTAGCGTCCTCCGGAACCTCATCCCCGCCTTCTCCTACCAGGAGAAGGGGATCGGACTGCGGCACTTCTTTTACGAGAACAAGTTTCGCTGCGCCGCCATTGAAGAGGGTGCGAAAGAATTTTTGGAACTCCTCGTTAATTTTTTCAAACGCGGTGTCGAATTGGAGTTTGATTGTTTCATCGAGCTCTGCGATGGCACCTTCAAGTGATGTAATGCTTTTTGATAAGTCCTCGCTTTGTGTGGTGAGAAAATCATGACGCTCTTTCACCTTTGTGTATTCACTTACGGATTCAGGATCTGTGCCGCCGATGAGCTCAAGTTGGTGTTTGAGTTTTTGGATTTCAGCTATATCTCCTGGAGGTGTAGGATGTACATCTCCAGGAGATGTAAGTACGACTCCCTCGTTTTTGATTTCGCGGTCGAGGTCTTCTTTTTTTTGATCAAGACGAGCGCGGTCGATTTTTGCATTATTCTCTTCCTGCACGAGCGTATTGAGTGCCGTCTGTTCGGTTTGGAATTGGCGTTGGAGCGCAAAGAACGCGCTCTTCTCCTCTTTCTCTCGCGATGCAAGTTTTTTGAGTGCTTCCTCCGCGCTCGCTATCTCTTTCGCAGTCATTATAAGCGCGCTCGCAAGTGTTTCGAGTTTATTTTTTAACGATCCTACATCGTGCCCCTCTGGCGCATTTGATTTTGGCGTGACGCGTTTGACGAGCGCCTCGAGTGCAGCGCGAATGCCCGTCAATCGCGGTTGCAGCGATTTCAGTATATCAATGCTCCGCGCCTCGGTGATTGCAGTGATCGCTGCGTCATAATCCTTGAGTACTGCGTCGAGGCTGGCGAGGAGCTCGTGTGGGGGGATTGCGAGTGCGGTTTGTACCGTCGCGCGCTCCGCTTTGAGCAACGCCTGTTTCAATGCAAATTCTTCGTCGCGCAATGTATTGCGTTTTTTGACGACAGTCTCATACGCGCGCTGCGCCTCCAGAAATGCTTCCCCGCGAGTTTCTTGTTTCTCAAGCGCAGTCAGTTTTTTTTGAATCTCGGCAACTTCAGTCTCTTTTGTTTTGCGGAGCGATTCACGATTCGCGATTTGCGATCCAAGTGTTTTTAATGATTCTGTGATTCCGTGGTTCAGTGATCCGTAATATGTGTTTTGCAACCCGCGCAATTCTTTTTCGACCTCCTCGCGCCGCTCAAGTCGTTTCACCTGGCGCGTCAATGAGCGGAGCTGTGGCTCAATTTCTTGGATGAGGAGTTCTGCCTGTTTCAGGTTTTCTTTTGCGAGCGTGAGTTTATTCTCCGCGTGTTCTTTTTTAATCAGGTATTGCTTGACACCCGCAGCTTCATCGAAGAATTCTTTTCGTTCCTTCGGCGAGACCATGAGGATTTCGTCGACCATGCCCTGGCCGATGACGCTGTAGGTGCGCTGTCCGAAATTTGCTTTTGCAAGAAGGAGCTGAATGTCGAGCAACCGTGCCGCTGCTTTGTTGATGAGGTATTCCGAGGTTCCATCGCGATAGAGGCGGCGGGTGATAGTGACTTCAGAGTAATCGATGGGTGCTTGGCGGTCTTCGTTATTCAATGTCATCGACACCTCTGCCATTCCCATGCGCGCTTTTTTTTCTGATCCAGAGAAGATGATGTCCTCGGATTTTTTTCCGCGCACAATCTTCATGCTCTGCTCGCCTAACACCCAGCGGATGGAATCCGCGATATTTGATTTCCCAGAAC
>JACQSD010000001.1 GCA_016206165.1 Candidatus Uhrbacteria bacterium | reverse complement strand
CGGTATAGGTATGATCAGGAAGTATACCAAGGATTCCGGTTGTTGCAGTTGCTTGCTGTGCCCCCGCAACGTGAAGCCCGGCAAAATCTTTTGCAAGTATCGCTGCCTGACCACGTTGTGCAATCGGTAATGATTTTGTCAGTGTCGTGCCCGGCGCATCCCACCCCGGCGGAAGTATCCCTTCGTCACCACGTTCAAAATTGCCATTCGGCACAAGATTGACACCAGCACGTGGCTCAATAAATGCTCGACACCCGACTGCTCTCTCTGCGCAGCTCGGTGCTTGACTCGTGAGATAGCGCTGTTTCGCTGTGTTTACCCACGCGCCTTTTGAGCCATCGCGATTTTGTTTTGATGCATCAAATGTTTGCAGTGCGTGCGCCGCACATCCAGATGTGTCTTGAGTACATCCCGCGCGATCCCATGAGCTCTGCAGCGCAGAAAGCGCTTCATCTGTTCCTTCTTTGCGCACATTCAAACACGTATCATACTGCGCATCGCAGGTGTCCCCGGCAAATCGCCAGACATTTTTCTCACGTGTACAATACCCCCAAGCAGCACAGGTACCATTGTCACTTTCAACAACGCAATCCTGTGCGTCCGAACAATAATCGAGGCGCTGCCCCGTCTCCTTATACACCTGCTGTCCCGGGCCCCATGCACGGCAGTTTGTCTGTGGCGCTTTCAAGACCCAGTTCGGATCGACAAGGTGCCAGAATGGATTCCACTGATCTTGTGCGTTGATGACGCCATCTTTATTTATATCCACCTTCGCTTGCTCCTGACACTCAATAGGCCACGTGGAGTTTATTGGGTCGTCGGCACTCTCAAAACAGTTGACCACGTGCTCCAATGTGTACGGTTGGTTGCGACCACGAATATACTCTGCGGCAAACTCCCACCCCACAGGGATGATACGGAAACGGCGCAATTTCACCATGCTCGAGTATGCATACCCGGAATTGAACGCGGGCTCCCGCCCTTGTGCAGGGTCATCGTATCCAAAATTCCATGCGCCCTGAAGGAGGCCTTCCTCCATTGCTTCGCGCACCGTCATTGGTTCGCCTCGGCCTCGTCGAATCGCATCAGCAAAATTCGCGTCGAGAACGCAGGCGTACACATTCATTTGCTGTTTTAACTCTGTCGGGCATTGCTGAAATTGACTCACAATATCAAAATTCGTATTCTCCTGCAGCTTCACTTGCTTCAATGATGTGAATACCGCTTCGACTTCGCTCTGCCCGCCACGCCCTCCAAGACCACCAAGATTTGGGCTTTTCTTTTTTTCTGCAACTTCACGCAAATTCCAAAAACCCTTCATCATCCGATCCTTCAGTGATGACACGAGTGTCGTTGTAAAAATAGTTGCGACGCCTTCCAAAAGCCCCGGCGGCGGTTGTTCTTTCTGCGCCGCATTCGCATCCTCAATGACTTGCTCCATCTTTTTATCGATCAGGCGTGCAGGAGTTTGGATTGCTCCCGTCACCGTACTCGTCACTGATTTGAATGCACCATCGGCACTGCGGGTGAGTTGTTCGTTGATCTTTCGTTTGTCTTGTTCAATGAGAAGATTTGATTGCAAATCAAGTGCAACACCAAGATCGCTTTGCGATGGATGAAAACTCACGCTAAACTTTTCAAGGAATGCCGGGTCATCAACTGCTTTTTCCCAGTTGTCACGCATTTTTGAAAATGTACATTTGGGAGCTGTCGGACTCGTTGGTGTCCCAAGGCCAAGCGCGATTTTTAACTGAATGCCATCGGGTGGCGTACAGATCGCAGCGAGGAACGGAGCAGTGCGGGCAATGGTTGTATTGATATCATTCAACTCTTTTTGAACGCGCACGCGTTCCTTCGCAATCGATAAACAAGATGTACTAAACGTATCGGGTACTGCATCTGGATTCCCAGGGAGCGTACTCCCCGGAACCGCAGATCGAGGGAGTTCATATTCTGAACTCCCTGGTCCATAGCGCGAACATTCACGATTCGCAAACAGCGCATTTTGATACTCGAGGTCTTTCTGTAATTCGATCGCCTCTTTCTTCCGATCTGCCTGGCCACTCCATTCATCGGCAAGCGTTTCGATAAAGTCTCCTGCTGCGGCGTCGCCCGCGTCTTCAAGATATTGTTTCCAACCTTTTGTATAGAGCAACGGTTTTTTCCCTTTGTCTCCGGACCCAATCCACACGGCCGTTTCATACGCGATGCGCCCTAAGAATCGTTGGAGTGCAGTCTGGAATGCTTTCCATGCAGCAACTTTCAAAGCCTTTTCTATAATAAACGTATAGCCTTCTTTCAGCCACTGCAATGCTCGTTGTATCATCGAGGGCGGATCCGCGACTACGAGTTGCGCAAATGCTAACTGCGGCGTCAACGCAATCTGCAATACAAACGCAACGAGGACGATCATGACGATCGTCTTCCGTTTTTTTGGATGTTCATTCAACCACAAGGACATACACGGAATCTCAAATTTGAAATTTCAAATTTTTTATGGTGTCGTTGCTGGTTCTGTCTTTTGAAACTTTTGCTTCATTCCTTCAAGAAATAACGATTCAAGATCGGCATCCGTAATTTGTGCGAGTTCCTCTTCGGCCATCCCCTGCGCTTTGAGGAGCGCACGTATTTCTGGACCAGTCAGTTTTTGTGGAGTTGTTGTTTGTGGTGGGACTGCCGTCTTTTTCTTTGCATCTTCCTCGGTCTGCCGGTACATATCGAGCAGTGTCGCATCGTCGATTTGATCCAACTGTGTTTGTGGGACACCTGCAGCCTTGAGTGCTGCGCGCAGTTGCGCTGCAGATCCTACTTCTGTTGATGGCTGCAGAGTCTCTCCCTTTTGCGTCATTGTTGCATCCTGATCAAGGATATCGGTCAGCATCCGTGCCTGTCGCGGTGCATTTTGTAAAGCATTACGCCCCATAACACCACATTGTTTTCCTTCTGGACAATTCGGGTCAGTTCCATTTTTAATTTCGATACCATCCGGAATGCCATCGGAGTCTGAATCCGCGAGATAAGCGCTTGTTCCGTAGCGACTAAGCTCATCCGAGTCTCGGAGACCATCTCCATCAGTATCCTTTTGTGGATCAACAGAAAATATTTCATTCCGTTCAGCGTTCACCGCGACTTTTTTTGGTGCGTCAAAAAGTAATGGGGCATGAAGTGTCTTTTTCATCTGAAAAAATCCGAGGACCAGGGTGATACCGGCGAAAAAAATGAGAATGCCTGCAATCGTTTTCTCACGACGAGTCGTCATGGTGAAATCTTAGTTGAGTATAAAGGAAAAATGAAGAAAAAGCGATAGAGTTTTGGTCGCTTATTATATCAGAAAACAAATTAAACACCAAACCCGTGGATAACTTTCTTCCAATCATCAATAGAAAGCTCTTGGGCGCGCACCTTTTGATCAAAACCAACGCGCTCGAGCACTGTTTGGACCTCCTCTTTTGGAAGATGAAGCCCTGCGGCAAGGTTGTTCTGTAACTGTTTCCGCCGGCTCGCAAAACCCATTTTTACGATGCGGAAGAACCTCATCCCTCCCTGGGCCTGCGCCAGCTCGGCCCGCCAGGGGCCCTTCTCCTGCGAGGAGAAGGAGATCGCCCCCTCTCCTGATAGGAGAGGGCGAGGGTGAGGTTTAATCCGCACAATCGCCGAATCAACGGCAGGCTCCGGCCAAAAACTCGATCGCGGAACAACACGGACAATCTCTGGCACTCCATAGTATTGCACCATGACCGAGAGCATGCTCATCGCGCCAGGGAGTGCCACGATGCGTTCCGCGACTTCCTTTTGCACCATGAGTACAAGAAGACTCGGACGATCTGGTCGCTCTAAAAAAATACGTAACAGCCGAGATGTAATTTGATACGGAATATTAGCGACAACTTTGACATTTCGAGATTTCGATATTTCGAAATATTTATTTTCCAACCATGCGAGAATGTCATCCTGAATGATCGTGACATTTTTCTGATCGCAAAATTTTTTCTGCAACGCACTCACAAGTTTTTGATCCAGCTCAACCGCGATCACTTCTTTCGCTCGTGGTGAAAGCTGTTCAGTGAGCACACCAAACCCAGGACCGATCTCGAGCACGGTATCTGTATTTGACAGCGCCGCTGCATCGACAACATCGCCGAGCACTTTTGGATCAATAAGAAAATTTTGCCCTCGTTCGCGTCGTGGGGTGATTCCATACTGCTCGCACAGTTCTTTGATATTCTCTAATGAGGTAGGATTGATATGAATTTCTAATATCTAATTTCCTAGTATCTTAATTTCCTTACCGCAATCGCCCCCTGTCGCAATGTCACAATATGCCCATCACGAACCGTAATGATCGTCGATGGTTTGCGACGACGAAGGTGGCCGCCATCAATACAAAGGTTAGGGAGTACATTCGATTGTAGTTGTTTGAGCACATCAATGAGCGTATAACACTCGCCGCCATCCGCGTAATTTGCGCTCGTCGCGACAATTGGTTTCCCTAATTTTTCACTCAACTTTCGCGCAAATGGATATGCAGAAACACGAATGCCAACAGTCCCAGTCTTTGCGCTAACGACAGTTTCCCAATTACTTAATTTCCTAATTTCGTTGCGCGTGTTCATTGGTGCAACTACTGTTAATGCACCGGGCCAGTATGTTCGTGCAAGTAATCTCAGTGCAGGAGACAGCGCAACATATCGGTCTGCCATTGCACGCTTCCCCACAATGAGCGGAAGTGGTTTTTTGAACGACCGCCCTTTGATTGTAAAAATCCTCTTCACTGCGGCTACATTCGTTGCATCGCATCCAAGCCCGTATGCAGTTTCCGTGGGGTAGACAATCACGCCGCCAGCGCGAAGCACGCGCAGCGCCTGGCGGAGTACACGGGTATATGTTTCTTTATTTAACGAAACAATTTCCATAAACGATACATCGTGTACAATGATTTCCGAATCGGAATATCAAATGTTCCTGCATACTGCATGATTGGCGTATCTGGTGCAAACCCGCGCTTGAATCGTGTCACTCCAGGCCAACGTTGCTCGTCAACGCCCCAAAGATCGTACCGTGTGCATCCACGACGCTTCGCCTCCAGCATGATTGCAAAATGAAGTGCGTACGGCGCCATCACCTCACGATGGACACTCGTACTCGCGCCGTGGAGATAGTATGCGGTCGCACCGAAGAAAGCAACGAGCGCAGTGGCAAGGGGCGTATCTTGATAGTAGGCGGTAAGCAGTAAGCAGTAAGGGATCTGCAAAAGTTTTTTATAGTGTTCTTCCGAATGGAGCACAAACCCATCCCGCCTCGCCGTCTCCTGTAAGAGCGTAAAGAAAGTTTTGAATTTTGAATTTTGGATTTGTTTAGGATTTAGGATTTCGGATTTAGAGTTTTCGATTCGTACTCCATGCCGTTCTGCAAGTCGAACATTGTATCTTGTCTTCTCATGCATCGCGCTAAGAATTTCGTCTTCTGACTTTGTGAGATTAACACACAAGGTTTGTTGCGGCTGAATAGGTTTCGTAACGCGTAACGGATAACGCGTAACGGGTAGTTGTTCATAGGGAGGTTCAACTCGTAAAAAAACTACACCCTGCTCCCGCGCGAACTGAACCAGCGCATCAAAAAATTGCTTCTGTGCTTCTGTGATTCTGTGATTCTGTACAACAACTGGTCCACGGGGCGCATACAAATACTTCAACCCAAACGGTAGCCGTCGCTCCACGAGCAAACAAAGTCCAACAATTGCGCCATCATGCTCGAATGACAACCGATGCACCACATGACCCTCTGCCACTTCAAACTCCCCCCATTCCCATGACTGCAAAACGCCGCCATCTTCTCCGTTGGCGGCGACAAATGCATTCCATGATTCCTTGGTCCCGGCGTAGAGTTTCATGTGACAACAATATTCACAAGCCTCCCTTGCACAAAAACTACTTTCTCTATTTTCTTGCCAGCAATCCACGGTTTCACCTTTTCTCTCTCGAGTGCTTGTGCTTTTGCGTCTGCTTCCGGAATATCAGCAGCAACGCGCAGCCGATCACGTACTCTTCCATTGACCTGAATGACAAGCTCAATCTCCTCATCAACGCAGAGCGCTGAATCGAATGTTGGCCATGGTTCCCTACTTATACTTTCGGCGTGTCCAAGTTGCTCCCATAGTTCCTCTGCGATGTGCGGCGCGAAGGGCGCAAGAATTTTTAAGAAAGCTTCTGCCTGTTCTTTGGATAACCCCGTCGCGTGTGCCTCGTTCACAAAAATCATCATCGCGGAGATCGCCGTATTATATTTCATGGCCTCAATATCCTCCGTCACTTTCTTCACCGTTTTATGGAGCAACCGACCCAAAATGATTCTGTGATTCTGTGATTCTGTGATTTCATGAAACAACCTCCAAACTTTCTCGACAAACCTTCGCACTCCCATAATCCCATCCGTGCTCCATGGCACCGCCTGATCAAACGGGCCCATGAACATTTCATACAAACGCAACGTATCGGCGCCAACTTGCTCGACGACCGCGTCCGGATTCACGACGTTCCCGCGCGACTTCGACATCTTCTCGCCATCCTCGGCCATGATGAGTCCATGCGACGTCCGCTTTGTATACGGCTCCCGTGTCGGCACGACACCAATGTCATACAAGAACTGATTCCAGAATCGCGAATAGAGCAAGTGCAGCACCGTGTGCTCCATGCCACCATTATACCAATCAACCGGCGTCCAATACTGTAAAGCTTTCTTTGATGCAAATTCTTTTTTATTCTTCGGATCACAATACCGCAAAAAATACCACGATGATCCGGCCCAGTTTGGCATCGTATCGGTCTCGCGCCGTGCAGGACCGCCGCACTTTGGACACGTTGTCTGCACCCAGTCATGCATTGCCGCGAGCGGCGACTCCCCCGTATCCGTCGGCTGATACTTTTCTACTTTCGGTAACTCCAACGGCAGCTGATCCTCGGGAATAGGAACCCATGCAACACAGGCATCACAATACACCAACGGAATCGGCTCGCCCCAATACCGCTGCCGCGAAAACACCCAGTCACGAAGTTTATATTGCACTTTGCGGTACCCGAAACCTTGCTGCTCAATATACTTAATAATATCCCTGCGAATCTCCCCCCATTTTCGTCCTTTAAATTCAATTGGTTCAGTAAGGATCCCATTCTCATCGTGGTGGTAACAATATTCAAGATTGCGAATTTTTTCAGCTTCCACTGGGTCTTGAGGAAACATAACCGGATGCAGTGGGATATTGTATTTTTTTGCGAAGGCAAAATCGCGCTCATCACATGCGCTGCAGTTCACAAAACCCGTGCCGTAATCGGCAACCACGAACGATGCTACCCAAATCGGTAAATCTCCGGTGCCAAATGGATTCTCCACATACCGCCCGGTAAAAATACCTTCCATTTCTTTTTCAAGATCAAGCTTTCCTGCACGCTTCTTTTTAATAATCCTTTCTACAAATGCACGCACGGGCTTTTCATACTCTGTCCCTTCGATCATACGCTGCACAAGCGGATGCTCTGGCGCAATCACGGCAAACGTCTGCGCCATGAAGGTTTGTGGAACTGAATCGTAAGCCTCAACTGTAATATTAAGATCCTTAATTGTCTGACGATAATTCACGCCTTCCGATCGGCCAATCCAATGCTGTTGCTGCACTTTTGCACGTTCGATGTAGTCTACCTCTTTCAAACCATCAAGGAGTTTGTCCGCATACTTGGTAATCGCGAGCATCCATTGTTCACGCTCGCGTTCTTCCACTGGTGCGCCACATCGCTCGCATCCGCCGTTCACCACTTCTTCATTCGCAAGCCCAATCTTGCACGAAGGGCACCAATTGATTGGCATCTTTGCCTTATACGCCAACCCATGTTTATAGAATTGCAAAAAAATCCACTGCGTCCATCGGTAGTACGATGGGTCACTCGTCGTCACTGCCCGCTCCCAATCAAAACTAAACCCAAGCCGCTTCAGCTGCCGCGTAAAGTTCGCAATATTTTCTTTTGTAATTTCCGCAGGCGGGCGACCAGTCTTGATTGCATAATTTTCTGTGGGCAACCCAAATGAATCAAACCCAATCGGATAGAGAACATTATATCCTTCCATGCGTCGTTTCCGCGCGATAATATCCATCGCCGTGTATGAACGTGGATGCCCCACATGCAATCCTTCTCCCGATGGATATGGAAACTCGATCAAGGCGTAAAACTTTTTACGCGTATCATTATTCTTCGCAGCAAACAACCCTTGCTCGTCCCATCTTTGTTGCCACTTTTTTTCAATTTTTTTGTGGTCGTAGTTCATAGGACCTATTGGACCAATAGGACGTATAGGTCCTATTTCGATCCTTGATTTTATGATTGTAGTCTGATACCCTTCACCCAATGTCCTCTCCATTTGTCAGACGCCTTATCCTTATCATGATTCGAAAGTTCCAAGCGATCGGTCGTGCGAGCGCTTTTCTTTTTCGTATCCTCGGAAGACCATGCAAGGCACTCGCCGACACGTTCTTTCGTTTTCTTATTCTCCCAATCTATCAGGTTCTCACGCGGCTGAAAAGAGCGCTCGGAAAAGAAGAACGAACGCTGTCAGAAATCCTCATTGGGCGCCCGCTCCTCATTGCGACAATGATTGTCATAGCGGGCGGAGGAATACTCATGAATCTCCTCACGCCACGAACCGCACGCGGTGAAGCAACCGGGCAAAATTCAATCCTCTTTGCCCTCGTTCGTGATGAAGAATCTCCGCTTGACGAAACGATCGTTGTCACGCACGAACGGCGCCCTCCACTCTATTATACAAATGACACCCATACGCTCCTCTGGAAATTCGCCGCACCAACGATCGCAGAGGACGATACACCCCCATTCTCAACTGCGTATGGCGGCTCCGCAATCATGCCTCCATCGAGCGGAAATCAAACGTCGTCATCTCCATCGCGGAGCACACCCATTGCCTATACAATCCAACCCGGTGATACACTCTCGACGATCGCAGAACGGTTTGGTGTGAGCGTGGAAACGATTCTTTGGGAAAATAATTTGCGCGTCACTACACTCCTCCGCATCGGGCAACAACTCACCATTCTCCCCACAAGCGGCGTCTCACATCGCGTCGTTCGCGGAGAAACATTGCAGAGCATCGCACGGCGATATGGTGTCACCATTGACGATATCCAGAAACAGAATGGTCTCACGCGCAATCAATCGCTGACGATTGGCACCCGGTTAACAATTCCTGGGGCACGACAATTTCGCGTCGTGACTCCACAAAGGCCACTTTCTCCACTCCGCACGCTCCGCGATACAATCGCCCCGCAAATACAATCGCCAACTATTGGGCGCCTCTTCTGGCCAACAACAAGTAGAAAGTTGAATCAATACTTTACCTGGCGCCATGTCGGCATTGATATTGATGGAGATTATACGTCACCAGTCTATGCAGCAGATGATGGTGTCGTTACTGTATCTGGTTGGGGCGTTGGATATGGCATTCACATTGATATCGATCATGGAAAGGGATTAAAAACGCGATACGGGCACAATAGTAAAAATTTCGTTCGCGTTGGTGAGCGCGTGAAGCGCGGACAACTCATCGGTATGATTGGCTCCACAGGAAGATCCACCGGCCCGCATGTACACTTTGAAGTTATCATCAACGGCCGCCGCGTGAATCCGTTGAACTACACAAGATAAAATTCGAAATCCTAATATCGAAATTCTAAAAAAATTCAAAATCCAAATGTTTAAATGTTTTGAATTTTGGTCATTGGGATTTGTTTAGGATTTAGGATTTTGAGTTTTGTACTTCCCGTTTTTCTACCTCTTCCGATACTGTACTGCCTCGCCAACATGCTTTTCGGTAATCGTATCCGCGTCCGCAAGATCAGCAATTGTTTGTGCGACTTTCAGGATGCGTGCGGCACCACGCCCAGAGAGTTTCATCTGTTGCACCACCGAATCAAAAAAACGATGTGCGGCATCCGTATAAGAAAGCGCATGAAGATCTTGAACACGCATCTCCGCATTCGTCAAAATCCCACGACCCTTGAATCGCTGCTGTTGTCGTGTGCGCGCAGCAGCAACACGCGCACGAACAGTCGCGGACGTCGATGCAACAGGCGTTGACCCAAGAATGGTGACATGAATGCGCGGCACATCAACAAAAAGATCGATCCGGTCAAGAATTGGGCCGGATATTTTTTTCTCATATTTTAAAAGGTTGCTCGGCGTGCACACACAGGTCTTCTCACGATCCGTTTTATAGCCGCACGGGCATGGATTCTGCGCAGCAACAAGCATGAACTGTGCAGGAAATTGCGTCGTTCCTTGTGCGCGCGCAATCGTCACCATACCATCCTCCAATGGTTGTCGGAGCGCTTCGAGAACATTCCGATCGAACTCTGGAAATTCGTCGAGAAAAAGAACACCACGATGGGCGAGGCTCACTTCACCAGGCCGCGGCGTTGCCCCTCCGCCAACAATGGAAACATCCGACGCTGTATGATGCGGCTGCCGAAATGGCCGAATGGTCATGAGGCCCCCATCCCCCGAGAGTGTTCCCGCAATACTGTGAATACGGGTGGCATCGAGCGCTTCTTCAAATGTGAGCGGAGGAAGAATCGTCGGAAGCGCACGCGCAAGAATTGTTTTCCCGGATCCTGGAGGGCCGGCAAAGAGCGTGTGATGTCCGCCAGCCGCAGCAATTTCGAGCGCCCGCTTTGCAAATTCTTGTCCTTGAATATACGCAAAGTCGTATTGCGTGAGTGCGTCCGAGGATTCGACTGTTGGATTCGTTGGCGTTGTAGCGGTAATTGGTTTTACTCCCTGGATATGTTCGACACAGCCAACGAGCGTTTTTACTGGAATCACCGCGATGCTATGGACGAGCGCAGCTTCTGCCGCATTCGCTTCTGGGACAAAAAGATATGTCATCCCAAGCCGTGCCGCTGCAGTGGCAATCGCAAGCACGCCACGAATCGGGCGCAGACTTCCATCGAGCGCGAGCTCCCCGACAATAATCGTTTTCTCCCATGGAAACTGTTCGGGGAGTAACCGATGCTCTTCACCGCGCACGATGGCAAGCGCGATCGGCAAATCATACTGCGGCCCCTCTTTTTTAATATCCGCTGGGGCAAGATTCACCGTTACTTTTGTTCGTGGAAAAGGAATGCCACTATTTTTTATAGCAGCGCGCACGCGTTCACGCGATTCTTCAACTGCTTTATCAGGAAGCCCGACAACCGTAAAACTCGGAAGCGATGAAGCAACATCTGCCTCAACTTCAACGGGCGTTGCTCCAAGGCCAACAATAGCGGCTGAAAAGACTTTAACAGACATAGAAAAATGCAAAATGCAAAATTAACAAATGCAAAATGATCCGATTATTCTGCATTCTTTATTCTGAATTCTGCATTCAAAATAATGGCGATAATCCCTCCCATGATCAGTATGTCCCCGATATTGAATGCGAGGTTTCCAAGACGGACCCAATCAATGATGGTGCCAAATTCTATTGTGTCAGCAATTGTACTTGCCATCCCAAGCAGGATCGCAAGGAACGCAGCGCTCATCAAATATCGACGGACGAACCACGTACGATAGCATAGTGTTCCTAAAATTATCCCTAAGAAAATAAAAATAACCACGAGCATTGTTGCTGAAAAATATTGCGCAAGCACGCCGCTGTTCATGCGTCGTTCGAGAGCAAACCATGAGCCTTGGAAAAGAACAGGAGAAAATTGTACAATCCGCTTCATCACGACATCGAGAATAAAAAAAAGAGCCTCTACAAAAAAGAGGGTCTTCAAAGTGAGTGTAGGCATATACTTTGAGATTGCGGAAAATCAACAAGCTGTTACACGGAACCTTGATCTTGCATTTTCTTTTTGCATTCCACACATGACCCCGACGTCGGACGCGCGAGGAGGCGTCGCTTATCAATCTGTTTGCCACAATACCGACATGCACCGTATGTTCCTTTTGCAAGTCGGCTCAATGCACTCCGCACATCGGCGAGTTGCGATTCGAGTGTTTGTTCAAGGGAGAGCTGATCACTAAAATTTGCAACCTCCGCCGCGTTCTCGTCATCCTTGTTTCCAAATTGAGGGAATCGAGTCTGATAATCATCTCGATTCCCTTTCGAGGGATCAGCAAATTCTTGGAGGTCATGTTCAAGACGCTCACGCTCTTTCGTGAGGTCTATTTCAATCTGTTTTAATTCTGCTGTTGTCAGTTGTTGATCACTCATAGGCGTGGGGAGGTTCCCTCCCTAAGAATACAGTATGATGAAAGTCTAAGCAAGTGTTGTTTTCGTGTCGAAAACAAAAATGAGGGCCCAGACGGGCCACACTCCATGAAGGAGTGAAATGAATAAATGCCCATCCAAGCCCCCGAACTCAGTACTCTCGCCTCCTCACCTCGCAGAACGAAGCAGGGAAGACCAACATACTGAGGTACAAAGGGGACACTCGTCGACTTGTGAGGTCCAAACCCGTAAAGACGGGCACTCCCTACCATCCTTCTGGTACAACACAGCTCTGCATGCGACCAAGACTGAAGCAGGGCTGTATCGACCGCCCTTCTGTATCTCTTCACAGACACAGAAGAAACGTGGGATCGGTCGCTCGACCCCAACCCCGCCAATTGCGAGGACTCGAACAGTAGAGACAATATGAGTATAACAGAGAAGAGCGCTTTGGTCAAGCGCTCTTATCCACAAAGCAATTATGTATGTAATAAAACTTATGAATTTGCAAGCGCCTCTTCATGAACGTCGGTATCTTTACGACACATGTGTACTGCAT
>JACQSD010000018.1 GCA_016206165.1 Candidatus Uhrbacteria bacterium | reverse complement strand
TCTTGCATTACTGCCTTTTTCTCATCGGACGAAGCACGCAAGAAAAAATCAGAAAAACCGGAGTATTTTTCTACACCGCTTTCTCCTCGGCCTTGAAAGATCGCTTTTAGCATTTTGATCATAGAAGTAGGTTTTCTAGGTCATTTTGAGTATACCGTTCCGGAAGGTATTCGTCAATCTGCTTGCCATCCGGCTCAATCCCAATAATATCTTCGACGGCGTGAGTTTCAAAATCTTTCTTCACCAAAAAAATGGATACTCTTTTATCATAAGTCTTTCGTATACGATCTATCGTTTCTCGTGCACCGAGGAATTGACGAATAAATACTTCTTTAGGAATATTGCGCCCTTCGGCGACTTCTCTCGCTTTCGTAAATTTCCATGCCACTTCCGGCTTCTGGTATACATAAAAAATAAGAACCATTCTTCCCTTCTTCGCATCTAATGAACGATTGATATTTTTTATTGCTTTCTCGTAATTCCAAAATGTGCCATCGAGCAAAAAAGTTTGTTTATGCTCAAGTGCCATGTCATGTACCTTATCGACAACAATACTTATGGCAACTTGAAAAAGATACGAGTTGCTTCCCGTGTAACCCGAGAAACGACTCCGAACCTCATCGCCGTCAATACGAATAACTTTATGTTTCCTATTTTTCTCAAGAATCTCGATAAGATTCTTTGAGTACTCAGTTTTCCCTGCGCCGGGAGAACCTGCCATAAAAACAGAAATGGGAATCTCATCCGGAACGTATTTTGACATGTCCGTCAATTCTCTTGCCAATCGTTTTTTATTGACCCTTGCGAATTCCTCCGCCTGTGTTTTTATAAGCTCCTCATGACTCATATTTACATACTTTCTTTAACACCTCCCCAACGACGCGGGCGAAGATTCGCTGACTAAGTTTTTTTGCATTGACGATGATGTCCAGAATCCCGTCTTTTATTTTTTCATCTAGCATGGATCCCCGCTTGCGCGAGGATGACAGTATGCCGAACCATAACTCCCCTCACCCCTCTTAGTTTAAACTTACTTCGGAGAACGGGTCTCCCTGAATTTCAGAGACCCGTTCTCTTGCGTTACGTAATCCCTCGATCAAGAAGAAAAAGGACAAGGCCCGCGATTGCGCTTACGGCGGCGATCACCCAAAACCGCATGACGATCTTTTCCTCCGGCCAACCAATGGCTTCCAAGTGATGATGAATAGGCGCGGAGCGAAATACTTTTCGATGGAAAAGACGCTTCGATGTAATCTGTATAATCACCGACAATGATTCAACAACAAAAAGAATACCGATGATGGGGAGCAAGAGCGCTGCATTCGTGAGCATGGCAATGACCCCGAGCGTCACACCGAGTGACATTGACCCTGTATCCCCCATAAAAAACCGAGCGGGCTTGATATTGAACCAAAGGAATGCGAGGAGCGCGCCAATAATGACGCTAATGAGTGCAGCAAGATCGTACCGCCCTTGCACAAACGCAATCGCTCCGAATGCCCCGTATGCAGTCAAAAGCGTACCGCCTGCGAGGCCATCGAGGCCATCAATTTCGTTCACGGAAAATGATGTCGCAACGATGATGAAAATAAATATGGGAATGTACCACGCGCCAACCGTCACATCGCCAACAAATGGAATGTGCAAAAAATCCCATTCAAGCTTCACGTAAAACCACCACGCGCCAACCGCAGCAATGAGCGAATAGAGGAGCAGTCGATGTCGCATGCGAAGCCCTCCTCCGTGGCTACCCATCCGCCACACGTTGAAAAGATCATCAACAAGCCCGACGAACGCGGACGCAATAAGCACGCCAAGCGGCAAGAGCGTCTCTTTGCGCGAGAGAAATGAAAATTGTGGCGCGAGGAATGCGACAAGCAGTGTCAATACAAGTGTTGTCCCCCACACGAGCACGCCGCCCATCGTTGGCGTCCCTGCTTTCGCCGCGTGGAGCCCCGCCATGATCGGCGCCTCTCCTGCGTCGCGAATATGTTTCCCAAGGCGATGCTGATACAAAAAACGGGTGAGGAGCGGAGTCCACGCCATAGTACTCACGAATGCAATCGTGAAAAGAAAAAGAAGCCGGGTGACGTGATCGACAATTGTCATAGACATTAGACATTCACCGTGAGTATGAAGAGGCTCACGAAAAAGAGTATAACAGTACTCAATGCTCCACCGATCATAAGTACATAACTCAAAAATCGATCGCGGTCATACAACACATATGCGGCAATACAGTGGATGATCGCAATCGCGCTTCCCACGCCAGGAAACCAAAATAATGTAGACCAGTCCCCAAGGCGTTGAATACCAAAGTACACGGTGTATTGGAGCACGACAAACGGATCCTCGGCAAGGGGCAGCGGCACTGCGGCGATGAACAACCAGCTCCCCACAATGGCCATGAGCGCAAGCGCCGCCATCGCGAGCACGGTTCTGTCCTTAAAAAAGTAGATGCGAAGAGAGAACATATTCTTGACTTATCCTATCAGAATGGGTGAATTCCTTCAATGCAGTGAATGTGATATACTATACACCTATGCTTCACTACGAAGATCTCATCGCTACACTCACCAACGAGGGCCTGCTCAAAGAATCGGAAATTGCGACACACACCGACGCCGCAACGAAGGAAGGTCTCTCGCTTGAGGAATATCTCATTCGAAAAAAGATCGTTGCCGAGCGAGAGCTCTATGAACATGCAGCAAAAACCTTCGCGCTCCCGTTCGTTGATTGCAAAGAAAAAAGCGTGAAGCGTGATGTGCTCACCCTCATCCCGGAACAGTTCGCACACGCGCATCAAGTGATCGCGTGGGATGACGACGGCACGACCATTGCGCTCGCATCGACAAATCCACACCAATCACAAACCATTGAGTTTATTGAGAAGCGCGCGGGGCGGGCTGCACGGCTTTTCCTTACCACGCCCACAAGTATTGCGGACGCACTTCGCTTGTACCATAAAAATCTTGCCGCTGAAGTCGCTCTCCTCCAAACGGAACACGATGAAAAAATTGAAGGAACTCCGATCACTGATGATCTCTCTGCGGTGCGCGTCGTGGACCTTACACTCAAGTCTGCGATTGCGGAAGGCGCATCAGATATTCATATTGAGCCAACCGATCGCATGACGATCATCCGATTTCGTGTTGATGGCATGCTTAAAAAAACAATGGAACTCGAGAAAGCAATCCATTCGGGTATTGTTGCACGGATCAAAGTACTCGCCGACCTCAAAATTGATGAGCATCGGCTCCCACAAGATGGTCGATTTAAAATTATCGAGAATGATCAACGCATTTCATTTCGTGTCTCGATTATTCCTGTTGCTGACGGCGAAAAAATTGTCATCCGTATCCTGAATGAATCAAGCCGACCATTAACACTCGATCAGCTTGGGTTGCAGCGAGAACCACTCGCCATTGTCGAACGCGGTATTAAAAAACCACATGGCATGATTCTTGTCACTGGGCCAACGGGATCCGGAAAAACGACAACACTCTACACGATCCTCAATATCGTGAACACGCCGGAGGTGAACATCCTGACCGTCGAAGACCCAATCGAATATCGCATGCCCGGCATCAATCAGAGTCAAGTGAACCCGCGCATCGGATTCACGTTCGCGAATGCACTCCGGTCATTCTTACGACAAGACCCAAACATTATCATGGTCGGTGAAATTCGCGATACAGAAACTGGTGAAATTGCAGTGCATGCGGCGCTCACCGGGCACCTCGTGCTTTCCACACTCCATACGAACGATGCAGTGACGACGCTCCCACGGCTCCTCGATATGGGCATTGCCCCATTTCTTGTCGCATCGACGATCAATGTCATTATTGCACAGCGACTTGTACGGAAGATCTGCCAAAAATGTATTGAGCCGTTTGCAACAACCACAACGTCGATCGAGTCGCTCACGAATGCATTGAAAGGAAAAAAAGGGAGTGATCTTAAATTTTTCCACGGCAAGGGATGCAAACAGTGTAATAACGAGGGATATAAAGGGCGCGTGGGCATCTATGAAGTACTCGAAATGACGCCGGCGCTTTCCGCGCTCATCCTTGAACGTGCCCCACGCGATGCGTTTGTGAAAGCCGCACACGAACAAAAAATGCTCACCCTCTTGGACGACGGACTTGCAAAGGCAAAACAAGGGATCACGACGATTGAAGAAGTGCTTCGTGTGACAAAAGAATAACCTCACCCCAACCCTCTCCTACCAGGAGAGGGGGGCCGGAATCTATGACACTACAAGCGTATCTCGATAAACTGACTCCAATCACGGTGACGGATAAACTTTTTTTTGTGCAATATCTTTCGATGATGCTCAAAGCAGGGATGTCCCTCGCCCCTGCACTCGCGTCGATCATCGCACAAACAAAGAATCGGCATTTTCAATCAATCCTTAGCGACATCCGTGACGCCATAGAACACGGGACATCATTCGCTCGCGCACTCGAATCACACGAGCGTCATTTTGGAGCGCTCTTTGTGAATATGGTTCGGATTGGAGAATTGAGTGGAACACTTGAACATGTCTTGTCCGAACTTTATACACAAATGAAAAAAGAACATGAAATGCGAGGTAAAGTTCGTGGGGCGCTCGTCTATCCAACAATTGTCATTATCGCCATGATCACGATAGGCGCAGGGGTCATGATATTCATCGTCCCAAAAATGACCGCAATGTTTAACGAGTTTAAGGCAACACTTCCGCTCCCCACACGCATCCTTATGAAAACGAGTGCATTTATGATTGATCATGGGTTTCTCATGGCGCTTGCAACCATCCTTGTCATCGGCGGATTCATTTTTGCAATCCGGCGTCCGCGCGGAAAACAAATTTGGCACACCATACTCCTCCACATGCCGATCATTGGGCCAATTGTTATAAAGATAAACATTGCACGCCTGACGAGAACACTCGGCACACTCCTTTCGACCGCGGTTCCGATTGCCGACGCGCTCACGATCACCGGCACTGTCGTTACGAATATCCATTACAAGCAGCTCCTTGCAACGTGTGCGGATTCGGTGAAGCGCGGATCGGCGCTCGGCACGATATTTCCAGAAATGCCAAAACTCATTCCGCCGACACTTGCACAAATGGTTATGGTGGGCGAACAAACCGGGTCGCTCGACACCATGCTCAAAGAAATTGCAATCTTCTATGAAAACGAGGTGGAACAAATCATGAGTACACTTCCTTCGCTCATCGAACCACTCCTCATGCTCATTCTTGGCGTTGGGGTCGGGAGCCTCGCGGTTGCGATTATCATGCCGATGTATTCACTCGCGCAGCAGATTTAATGTCATGAAAACACAGAAACACAGAAACACTGAAACACAAACCGACCAAGCACGTGATTCTGTGATTCCGTGCTTTTGTGATGTCAGGGCGTTTACCTTGATCGAGCTCCTCGTGACACTTGGAGTGCTCGCGCTTATTTTTTTAACGATCACGAGTATTGCGACCGCACTCCTTCGCACCACAAACGACCTTCGCTTTCAGACGGCGGCAACAGCACTCGCAAACGAACGTATTGAAATCGCACGCACGCTCCCCTACGCCGATGTTGGCACCACAACCGGCATCCCACGCGGTAAACTCGTGGCTTTTGAAACCATTGTCCGTGATGGTTTCTCCATGGCCGTAACAACAACGATTCGGAATACCGATGATCCATTCGATGGAACGATTGGTGGCACGCCAAACGACACTGCTCCGGCTGACTACAAAAAAATCGAAATCACCGTGCTCTGTACAAGCTGTCAAACGACGACACAACCTCGGGTACAGACAACACTCATTGCGCCGAAAAACCTTGAAGTCTCTTCTGGCAATGGCGCACTTTTTATTCGTGTGCTTGATGCGATCGGTGCCGGAGTTGCGGGTGCAAATGTCCATATTGTAAATCAAAAATTGTCACCAAACCTCACAATCGACGATGTCACGGACACAAAAGGGATGCTCCAGCTCGTCGACATTCCGCCATCAACCGGCGGATATAACATTCGTGTTTCAAAATCGGGATACACAACGGACGCAACGTACCCACCAGGAGGATCAGATAATCCAAATCCAAAAAAAACAGATTCAACGGTGCTCAAAGAGACGGTCACCGAAGCGAACTTTTTCATTGATCGTGTGAGTACGCTGAACGTGCGAACGTTGACTGATCGTTGTGTTCCTATCCCCACGATTTCCGGAACAATCACTGGGGCAAAACAAGTAGGAGAGAATCCTGATAAACCAAAATATACCGGAACATTTACCACAAATGGAAGTGGCACGAGTGCAATTGCGAACCTTGAGTGGGACACCTATACACTCGCACTTTCTGGCACACAGTTCACCGAGGCGGGATCGATCCCACAAAACCCAATCACGATTGCGCCTGGAGTAACCCAAGGACTTGATCTGATTCTTGATACCTATTCCGCGCGCAATCTTTTGGTTTCGGTTATTGATGGCGTCACGAGTTTGCCGCTCCCCGGAGCCACGGTAACGATCACGAAGGGTTCATCGACACAAGTTCGAGAAACAGGGCGGGGGTTCATTGTGCAAACGGATTGGTCCGGAGGCCCGGGGCAACAAGCGTGGCTTGATGAAACACGATACGCCGCTGATTCTGGAACACTCGATACCACGGCGTCTCCCGGGGATGTGGTACTTAAAAAACAGAACAAAATCTATGCAGCCGACGGCGCGCTTGAATCATCAACGATCGACTTTGGAAGTACACCAGAATATGTCGCAATCCGTGTGACTCCAGGAGATCAGCCAGAGACAACAGGCCAATCGAGTGTGCGCCTCCAGATCGCAACGAATAATGATGGGGCCACATGGAATTTTGTCGGCCCCGATGGAACGGCGAATACTTTTTTTACAAACACCGTGACCGATATCCCGAGCCTCCACAATGGCCGCCGATATCTCCGCTATCGCCTCCTCCTCCATACCGATGATGTGGCAGTCGGCCCAAGCGTTGCTGAAGTGCAAGTGATCTTCGTATCCGAATGTACGCCGCCCGGACAAGCGTTCTTTCGCGCACTCTCGAATGGGCAATACACAATGACCGTCGCAAAACCCGGATACGCAACCATCGAAGAAGATATACAGGTTGACGGCGTTACAAAAAGGAATGTGACGCTTTCTCCTTAATGCAATGCTCCGTGGAATCTCGCTCATCGAAATTATTATTGCACTCGGCGTCTTTGCAATCCTCATGCTTGTGGGGAATGTGGTCATTGTCCACACGTTTCGCTTACCACAAACGACATTCGCAACAATTGAACGTGAACGGAGCGCCCGCGCTGCAATCGAAGGGGTGACCGATGAAGCACGCCGTATGGCAACATCAAACCGCGGCGATTATCCCATCGCATATGCAGGCGCACAATCACTGACATTCTATACAAATACTGACAATGATGCCCTCTTCGAGCAAGTACGCTACTTTCTCGATGGGTCAACATTAAAGCGTGGTGTCACAAAACCAACCGGATCACCACTCACCTATAATCCGGCTGCGGAAGTCGCGAGTGAACTCGCACGCGATGTGACGACGAGCCTATTTCCACTCTTCACATACTTTGACGCCAATTATAGTGGGAGCGAATCGCCACTCGCTCTCCCAATCAACGTGAGCGCAATACGCTTTATTCGGTTCACACTCACGATCGACGATGATCCAAAAAAACTCCCTCTCCCATTTATTCTTGAATCTGGCGTTGCACCGCGCGCGCTCAAAGACAACTTATGAGACGAATAAACGAAAGAACGTATGAACGGAAGAACGACGGAACTAAAAAATTGTTCTTGAGTTCTTCGGTTCTTCAGTCCTTTCGTTCCGATCCTCGGGGGTACGCTCTTATTTTTCTTCTTGTCGTTGGGGGAATCACCGTTCTCCTCATTTCGAGTCTCCTCCAAATTGTCCTTTCACAAAAAAGGCTCGGATCAATGCGAAGTGCTCGGACACTCGCATTCCATATTGCGGAAGCAGGCATTGATTACTATCGCTGGCATCTTGCGCATGCGAAAGCCGATTTCACTGACGGGACAGGCGGCTCTGGCCCATTTGTGCATGCATTCCTCGATCGCACCGGCGTGCGCCTTGGAGAATTCCGACTCGCGATCACCCCACCACCGGTCGGATCAACGCTTGTCACCATTGCATCAACCGGCGTGACCGATCAATTCCCTGAATTCACCCGCACTGTGCGTACAACATTCGCTATCCCTTCACTTGCAAAATATTCATTCGTCGGGAATGAACGAAACCGTTTTGGTTCCGGAACAAATGTCTATGGCCCAATCCATGTGAATGACGGTATTCGTTTTGATGGAGTTGCGTATAATCTCGTCACGAGTGAAAAGGAGCAATACAACGACACCGATGGCGACGATTGCACACCATCGAAGCTCGACTTTGGTGTACACACGTGCGTATCGCCCGCCGACCCAACCCCGCCAGCAGCAGTTCCCGACCGCCCAGATATTTTTAAGGTGGGAAGAAAATTTCCAGTTCCGAAAATTGATCTTGATGGTCTCATCACCGACTTGAGTGCACTCCGCGACAAGGCAACAGCGGATGGGATCTATCTCCCACCACCATCAAATGCACTTGCGTATCATCTTATTTTTAATCCAGATGACACCGTAAGTACACTGTATGTGACAAAGGTATACGCCCCGCCAAACAAATGCACCGCTCCTGCGAGCCAACCGGGCTGGGGGCTCTGGTCCATTAATTCCGAAACGTTTATTAAACGTCGCCCACTTCCTGCGAATGGAGTTATTTTTGTTGAATCCGATGCGTGGGTGGATGGACAAATTGATTCTGCGCGCGTGACCGTCGCTGCAGCACGCCTTGGCTCGGGAGTGCCACAAACATCGTACGCAAATATCATCGTGAACCGCTCGCTCCTCTATACAAATACCGATGGGCGTGATGTCATTGCGCTCGTCGCACAAAACAATGTGCTCACTGGACTCAAATCGAATACGACGATCCGAATTGATGGCGCGCTCGTTGCAAAAAATGGACGCGTGGGGCGCTATTATTATTCGAGTTACTGCGGTGGAGAATATGTCCGAAACGACATCACACTCTATGGAATGATTGCAACAAATAAACGGTACGGATTCTTGTATACGGATGGCACCGGGTATCGCACGCGCACCCTCCTCTACGACGGCAATCTCTTCTATAACCCCCCGCCCTCATTCCCACTTACCGCGGATGCATACACGCTCCTCACATGGGAAGAACAAAAATGAAAAAAATGCTATACTGACGAAACGGATGGCGCGGATTAGGCCGCTTCTCTATTGTCCAACGTTGCGATTGTTCCGAGCGACATCGGAGCGGCCAACGGCATGGTCCCACGCTCACGTCGTGGGCGTTGGACGCTCCAAAGAGTGACGCGCCGCTGGGCGCGGAACGTTCGCGAGGAACATCCGCAACGTAAAACAATAACAACCCTATGCGACTCTTCCCATACGTATCTCCCCCATCTATTGGCATCGATTGTGGCGAGCAATCGCTCAAAGTTGCTGCGCTCAAAACAGAAACATCGTGGAGTGGAAAGCGTTCATATCGCGTGACATTCTTACATGACTACGCTGTCAAATCCAACGATACGATGGTCCTCCAAAGTACGCTCGCCACTGTCGCGCGAGAACTTCGTGCAAAACATCATGGAATTATTGATGCGACCATGAGTATTCCGGAGAGTCAAAGTTATGTGCTCACAATTCCTGAAGGAGCGGGCGATGCACAACACATCGCCGATCGAATCGCGGGAGAAGTCCCTCTTCCAATCACCGATCTTTATTAT
The DNA here is from genome assembly GCA_016206165.1 of Candidatus Uhrbacteria bacterium. GTDB lineage: Bacteria > Patescibacteriota > Patescibacteriia > JACQSD01 > JACQSD01 > JACQSD01. The sequence goes on along the minus strand of JACQSD010000018.1, from coordinate 41,677 downwards.
GACAGCCAAGTCGTGCCTCCGTACCGTGTTATTGGGGCTGCACCAAAAGAGTATATTGATCGTACGATTACGATGACAGAAACCGCTGGCATGACCATTGCTGCACTCGATTTTGAGGGGCTTGCCACAATCCGAGCAATTGCATATCTCGTACCAAAAGAAACGCGTGGAGCGTGGGGGGTCATTGACTTTGGAGCGACACGCACACAGTGCATGATTGCGGAGGGAGAGACACCACTCCATACACTCCGACTCCCACTCTCCGGCGAAGGGCTCACCACAAAAATCGCGAGCACATTGCATCTTGCCCCTGAACAAGCCGAGCGGACAAAGCGCGAATGTGGAGTCGACCCACACGCGTGCACCGGGTCACTGAAAGAAATACTCGTACCAGAATATACACTCATGGCCAAGCGTGTGCACGAGATGCTTGCACTTGCACACAATCAATCACCATCACCGGTTTCAACATTTGTACTTGTCGGTGGAGGCGCGCACATGCCGGGGCTCAAAACATTTCTTGAGGCACAATTACAATGCGCGATCATTGTTCCTGACCCATCCACTACATTCCTGAACGACGCTGCACACGATGCGCCCGCAGCGCATCTCGGATTTATGACCGCACTTGGCCTCGCGCTCCGGAGTGCCACGGCATCACTCATATGATTCTCTTGAACATACTCCCTCCAAAAAAACGCATCGAATACGAACTTGTACAGAGCGCGCGTTTTCTTGTTGGCTTCTTCGAGGTGCTCCTCGCGATCACCGGAGCGGTCGCACTCATTCTTGTCATTGCGCGCACGTCTCTCCGCAATCGCGTTGAACAAATTGTACAACCACCACGCGCTGCAGACGCAATCGTCACGACACTTGAGGGGCAGGTGCAATCATTCAATACGCTTGTCCGTACAATCGATACGGTTTCCGAGCGCTCATTCCCATGGTCACTCATCGTGGAGGATCTTGTCACGCGCGTACCAAATACTATTCACCTTTCTGCACTTGCGATGGAACAGGATAAAAAACTGACGATTCGCGGAATCGCCGCAACACGGAATGATCTCCTTGAATTCAAAAACCGACTTGAGCAAAGCCCGTGGGTCGGCGCACTCGAATTCCCAAATACGAATCTCCTCACCCCGGTGTCTGTACCATTTGAAATCCGTGCAACTGTGCGGCCAGAATTCACCCCTCAAAAAGCGTTATGAACATACGCATTCCATCAATCCCAAGGCATCTCCGCATGATCACGATTGTTGGAGTATTACTCACCATCGAAATTATTGTTGTCATCCTTTTTATTGCTCCGTCGATCAATGAGATTGCTGCATTGCAGGGCGCGGTTGATGCACGCATGCGTGATCTTGAAACGCGGTATGCGCGCGGCGCACAGTTAAATAAACTCAAAACGACATACGAAAAACATGCACCAATGCTCTCCACCTGGGAGCAACGTTTCATCAAGGAAAGCGATGTATTAAATCTCATCACTGAACTCGAAACGCTCGCTGGACGCGCAAACGTAACAAAAACAATCGCATTCGGGCAAGCAAGCCCGAGTGTGCGTGCACCAGAAGGAACAAAACCGTTCCCACTCGATCTCTCCATTGATGGACCGTTCCCCAATGTGCTCCAGTATCTCCGATCGATCGAACGGTTGCCACTTTTTTACACAATCGAGCAATGGTCATTTATTGAGAAAACTCCGCTCACCGACATTGGGCTCACGAATCAACAGAAAGGCCACGTCCTTGTCCGTCTCACGGGCACGCTCTGGCAAAAGAAATGAACACTCTTTACCGATGGATAACTCGAGGGGCAATCATTGCACTTATTGGTGTCATTCTTTCGATTGTTGCGCTCGCACTCTTCCTCTACCGATCGTATTACCATTCAGTGACGTTCACACAGCGCATTGCCGATCTCCGTGGCGAAGTGACACTCGTTGAAATTGATGAGGCACGGACAAAAAAAATCATCGAGCGCCTCACATGGCAAGCCGCACTCCCTCCGCTTGATCCTAAAAAAATAAACAACCCGTTCAAATAAAATCCCCTCTCCTCAACACAACCCTCCCTCTCCTTTTAGGAGAGGGTTGGGGTGAGGTTGCCGGGTGAGGTTTTAAAAAGAAACGCCTACCCCGAAATACATCATCAGGGTAGGCGTTTTGATTGTCTTTGAATGTTTCACTACTCATCCATGCGTTTATATTCGCAAACGTCTTCCGGTGAAAGCCAGTAGCCAATCTCGTGGCTTGCTTCCTCGGCTGTTTCTGATGCGTGGAGCAGATTATAAATTGCACGCTTATCGCGATTTGCGGACGCTGCGGAATCGACCGAGTAATCGCCACGGAGTGTGCCCATTTCAGCAAGGCTTGGTTGCGTATTTCCCGCAAGCTTCCGAATCATGTCCACCGCGTGCACACCCTCAACAACAATTTTCACGATCGGTGCGGAAACCATGTAATCAACAAGCCATGCGCGCACCATCTTCCCGATTGTCAGCTCGTCCTTTGTTCCAAGTTCTGCAATCGGATCAAACCCGTACTTCTCGTACGTCGAGAGTGTCTTCTTTCCGAGACGCGCAATCCACGTCTCGTCTTTTGGGTAATGATTATCGATCTGTTCCTTTTTCGCTTGGAACATTTTGAGCGCCACAATCTTCAGCCCCCGTTGCTCAATCCGTTTAATAATCTCGCCTGTCAAGCCACGACGCACGCCGTCTGGCTTCACCATCACATACGTCCGTTCGTGTTTTGGATGTTGCATAGTCAATAATCAAGTGTTAAAAATTATTTTCGAACGAGATCAACCTCAAAGGTGTCGTGATGTTTCTCGAATTTAATTCGGCACTGGTCAAAGAAACCCTCTCCTCCCAATAAAAGTCCTACCGTGGGACTTTGTACAAAACATACCGGGATAAAAAGCGAATCATTGATCCCATCGATTCTTATTTTTACATTTTCTACCAAATACCCCGGAATCGTTCCACTAATACCAGTGAACTTTCTTTCGTGCGTAGATGACACTTCAATACCAAGGACTTCTGCAATCTCCGTATTAAACAATGAAATATCTGCACCAGAGTCAATGAGCGCCTCAAAACTTCTACTTTCCTGGGCGCCAAAAACCTCGATCTGCAACATTGGTCTTTTCGTCCACTTTGCATTAAGATCGACTGGCGCTAACGTAGAATAGCGATACTTCATGAACTCAATGGAAGATAAAAAGAATCAGAAGGAAACACCTTCATCAGTAAACAATCATTTCTTTTTATCTTACGCATCACTTCTTTCAATGTCATGCCTGCACTGACCACCTTTGTACGATCACGACTTAATGCCACCCATTGGTTCGCATAGGGTTTTAATATATCGCGCAAATCATGATTAATCTGATTGTCTTTTTGTGTCTGCATATGTTGAGATTATGAATACATACACTATACCATGACCAGTAAAAATTGCAATGTCATGTCACGAAAAAAGAATGCCGGCTCCTCTCTTCGAGAAGCCGGCGGTTGAAGTTTACGTACTCGTGACCCTCGTCATTGCGAAGGGTGTTGTAGGGCACGAAGAAGCCAGACCTCTTAGTGACTACGCGATGCGGATCGAGTGCGGCGGAAAATCGCGCTCAATACGGCGAAGAGAATACAACACGCGATCCCGACTATCGCCGCATACCCTAGCGTTACGAACGTAATAGGGGCGTTGGGTTCGAAGTGCGCCTTGACGGGAAGTGCGCTGATGAAAGTGACGCCGCAGAAGACGGCGGCATACTTCGGTGCCCGTGGGTAACGTTTCCACAAGACTTCGTTTGCAAAAACGATGATACATGCACCGATGATGGCGGTCGCCGCGCTATACAAGAGCACGACGGAGAGGCCTCGCGGATCCAACGTACCACTAAGGATGTACTCGAAGAGTGGTATACCGATCACGATACCGACAACGATGAATCCGCAAATCATCGCGAATATCTCGAAGCGGCGTGACGGGACTTTCTGTTCGTTCGTCATGACGGTTTCCCTTTCCGTTTCCGTTGGTTACCGGTGAGGCCGTACGAGTAGCGATCGAGCCACTCGAAGAAAAAGTAGAGTGCAAGACCGCCGATCGCACACACGATAACGAGTCCGCCGAGGACGATAGCAAGTTGTGGTATCGTCGCTTTTCCCTCCTCGACCATCCACCACGCCGCATAGCACATGAGGAATATTGCCATAGGAATGCACTTTACGAGTGTGTGACGAAACGAGACGTTCATGGCGATGCCGTAGGTGACTCCATAGATAATAAGCATACTGAAGGCGACCCGAAGCCACGGTGTAGTGCTGTACGGCGATCCCCATGTGCAGTAGATAATCCCCGTGATCGCAATGGCACCGAGAACCATCCAACCAATCGCGTTACGCGTTTTTGGCGACATTGTCTTATCCTCCGACGAGTTATTGAAGGTACATTCAATGACTAGTACAACACAATACTAACAAACCTTGTTCTTCTTAGCAATAAACGATACAGGGAACGAGGCACCAAAACGAAGAGATAGATTTACATCCACGATTCATGTATACTATACGAATAATCATTTTATGTCCGACCGGACATGTTTTGAAAATAATATGAAAAACCATTCTCCACAGAAAAAAAGGACTCCATCGATAGCAAAGCAATTCCTCGTGGCACTCGCGAGATGTATGCACCGCGGGCTCGTCAACTTTGTTGATGTCAACCTTGCACTCCTCTCACCAAGAGACAGGAAAATACTTACCCACGGTGATATCGACCGCGTCCGGGAATTCTGGGCTCACGACGAACAACGGTATCAAAAAATGCTCCTCGAAAAACTAAAAGAGCGACGGTGGATTGAGGAGCGACGTGTGGGGAAGCGTGTCTATATTGCCCTCACCGAGAAAGGAAAACATCTCGTGCTAAAGGAGCGCATGCATACCGCACCGGCGTGCATGAGCAATGAATGTATCATTGTTATCTTTGATGTTCCAGAACGGGAGCGGCGCGTACGGCGTCAATTTCGTCTCTTCCTGAAACAGTGCAAATTTACGCAACTCCAAAAGAGTGTCTGGATGCACGGATGCGACGTCCTCGACGCAATGCGAGAGTTTATCAGAGATACAAAAAGTGAACGCTGGGTGCGCGTCTTCCGCGCACACAATGTATCGATGCAATAAACACCAAAAAACTCTTCCACTATTGTACTGATGACAAATGCATCATTTTCACTTTATGTCCGACCGGACATAAAGTGTTTTTTCGTTTTTCTCACTATTGAGCAGTGTATGGGCAGTGTATACTTTGTAGCTACAATGATGTTGAAGTGGGTCTAATGGTAAATCTGTAAGGCTGTTTTACGAGGTTGTTATTCTGACTTGTTGCAGCATCTCTAAGAAAACCGCTGGTATTGGTTGTGGATTGTTGAGATCAGGATGGCATTGAGACGTTTGACTATAGCCGCAGTATAGACAATCACTCTATACCCTAGTCGATATTGCCCAAGACTCAATTTTCAGCCTTACGAATTTTCCATTATCTCTTGAAAGTGAAAAAAGAAAGCCGGCTCCTCTCCATGAGAAGCCGGCGGTTGATGTCTGTGGCCGATGACCCTCGTCGTTGCGAGGGTGTTGTGGGGCACGAAGAAACCGGGCCTCTTCGTGACGAGTCTCATCGATCATGGATCGAGAAAGTGCGAAGGACAGCCGCTGACGGGGCCGTGGTAGAAGGTATGGAATCCGTCCGACACATGCACCGTTTCCTCGATAGGACCGGGATCTCTCGGCATCTCCTTGAGGGCTCGCGCGACCGCACGGAGTCCATGCTCCGGAGCATCCTTTCCATCTTCCTTATCCGAAGGCTTCATCTTTCGTTTCCTTTCCTTGTGGGCTTAGAACCAGCCCATATCGAGGTCGAGGGCAATGTCTTCCTCGAATCCGGGATACCGGAGGCAAAGCGGACAGTCCAGACTGCTGACAGTAAACGTGGAGGAACAACCCCCGGTGATGCGCGACGCCTTCTGCGCCTGATCAACGGGTAGAGCCTTCGGATCCGAAAGCGCCCCTCGCGATTTCCTGTTTCCTACATACACGAATCGTATACTCATGACAATCTCCTCTCCCATGGGTTGTTGTGATGTGCGTTCGATAACCAGTACGAGGAGAGAGTAGCAATCTTTCCTCTTTCTGTAAAGGATTGTTACTGCGTTACGCGTGTCCCATCGCTCACGAACCGAATTCTCCCCTCTTTGTCTGTGCGATGGACTTCGACACCAGCGCGGGCGAGACGACGGAGAATACGACGCGAGGGATGACCAAATTTATTCTTTCGACCGACAGAAATCATCGCGAACTCGGGGTGTACTGCATCAAGAAATGCCTGGCTCGTGGATGTATCACTCCCATGATGCCCAATCTTGAGCACGGTAGCTTCTAGCTTCTGGCGACTCGCAAAAAGCGCATCTTCAACGACCGATTCCGCATCTCCGGTGAATAAAAAAGATGTGTCGCCATAGACCATGCGCAGGATAATCGACGTATTGTTCAACTCCGGAACACTGCGCTTTGCAATTGATGTTCGTGGCCACAGATATTCAAGACGCACCGAACCGACTGTTTCCACAAACGGGTGATCAACGATCGTTGTTGGCGTACGAGTATCACGAATTTGTTGGAGCAACTCAAGATACTCTGGCGTGGTATGCAAAACACCAGTCATAACCACGCGACCAATCGAATACCGCTCGAAGACGGACGGCAATCCACCGACATGATCTGCTTGTGGGTGTGTGAGCACAATCGTATCAATGTGTCGCTCCCAAAATGGAAGGACGCTCCCGAGCTGCTCAACGACGCTCCCATCAGGCCCGCTATCAATAAGCATCGTCGTTGCATTCGGGAACCGAACGAAGAGCGCATCTCCTTGCCCGACATCGAGGCTATACACCACGAGTTTTCCACGATCGCGGAGAACGCGAACACCATCATACCCAAGTGTCGCAAGGGTGAGGAGGAGCATACATCCCACGATGATGAGCATCGTGTGTGTTTTTCGTTGCCGCGCCCATGTGGAAACCCATCGCATTCCACTCACTATCGCGGATTGCTTTTCCTGATCCATAAAAATATTACACTATAGAGAACAATGCTGATCATCCATGATCGCTCCATGGTGATTTGCGCGAACGGAAATGATCCAAAAAATTGGACAACGATCACAATGAGTTGTAAGAGCGCAATGAGTATGCTCGCAATGATCCACGCGAGCGGCGTTACCCATGCAACGAGCAGAAAGATGATCCCAAGCGCCATCATCGGTTGGAGTATCCAAAGCACGATGACATTCGCAAATGGAGCGACAATGGAGAATTGACCAAATGTCGATGCGATGAGTGGAGCGGTCATGATGATTGCCCCAATCGTCGCAAACGTCGTTTGTGAAAAAAATTGTACGCATGGGCGCAGAACGACTTCATGGAACCAGGTCTTTTTACGCTTTTTGTGTGCGGATGGCGCACTCCGCCACGTTGCGAGCCACGCGCGAAAACGCTCCCACAAAAGCTCGACACGCGGGGCAACAATCCCGATACCAATTGTTGCGAGGAATGAAAGTTGGAATCCGAGGTCGCGAATCAAAAAAGGATTCCACAATATCATGATTCCTGCGGTACCAAGAAGCGCGGTCGTCACCACACGCATGCGCCCAAGGATCATTGCAAGGGTAAGCAGTACCGCAAACCAAAGCCCGCGCACCGCACTTGCCGGAAACCCAATGGATGCGACAAAAAGAAAAAGAATAACGAGCGTTAATATTCCTCGGACGCGTGGAGAGAATCCAAAGAGGAGAAAAAAGAGGGTGAGATATTCGCTAAGGATGACCATATGCGATCCAGAGACAACAAGAATATGCACGAGGCTCGTTCGCACAAATGCCTGTTTGAGTGGTGTGGGAATCGTTTCCTGAATTCCCAAGAGAATCCCAGAAAAAAGACTCGATGCTGGTTCAGAAAGAAAACGATGTGTCACACGCTGCAACGTATCACGGAAGCGATAGAGCGCATGGAACACGGGATTTCCTTCATTGTGGTCAAGCAAAGTAATCCGGCTCTCCGCGCACTCAAAAAATACTCCGCGGCTTGCGAGTGAAAAGTCGAGTGGTGCTCCCCGTATATCTTCAATCATTCCCGGAATACAAACAACGCGCACCGCGTCTCCGTACGTGAATGTGCCACGCACCGAACGGACAAGCAGCTTCTCTGCGTCTCCAAAATCGACGACAAGACTCACCGCTCCGAAACGTTCAGGTTGCACACGTTGAACAACTCCCCTGCGATCAATCGCGGTGGTTGTTGAATGCGGAAGCATTGTGACAAAACGAGCAACACCAAGCAAAAGGAAGGCGAGAAAAAGAAAATATATGCTCCGTCGATCAGAAAAAACTATGGCAAACAAAAAAACACCAAGAGCGGTGCTCGCAATCAACCATGGATCAATTGACCACAGCCACGGAATAAACGTTGCTGCAACAACTCCCACAAGAATACCACAACAGATCCATCGTAAACATTGTGCGCTCGTACCGTTACAAATTAAATCTGCTGGTTCAGTACGTGAAATATTCATTAAAGAATGGATGATATGTGATGGGTATCAACGAGTAAAACAAATTTGTAACGGCACTCGTCATGGTCGTTGCGATGGCATCGCACGCGCAAACCATTCCATCGTGCGCTGCATCCCATCGGCAAATGATATCTCTGGGCTCCATCCGAGGAGCGTGTTCGCTCGATCAATGTTTGCACGGATCGCACGTAGTTCGACGCGCGGGGCAATATATTCCCGTTGACCACCAAAAAGATCCGCAACCGCGTTCACCGACGTCTCGACGCCGCTTCCGATATTGATCACCTCGCCTGTACCGACGTGCGGGCTTTCCATCGCCGCGAGGAGTGCGCGCACAATGTCCTCAACATAGACAAAATCTCTGGTTTGTTTCCCATCTCCGGTGATCGTGAGTGCCTGACCACTTGATTGTTGTTTGAGAAAGATACCAATGACCGAAGCGTATGCGCCGTGGAATGGTAATTGCGGTCCATAGATATTAAAAAAACGAAGGGCAACCGTCTGTAATCCGTAGCACGTGGAAAAGAGTTGCACATACTGCTCACCAATATATTTTTGGAGTGCGTACGGAGTATTTGGATGCGGCGTCATCCCCTCATGACACGGCAACGTTGCTTGATCGCCATATGCAGCGCACGATGCTGCATAGACAATGCGAGGGACTCGCGCGTCGCGGCTCGCGAGCAGTACGTTCACTGTTCCGGTGACATTCACCGCATGTGTTTCCTCTGGGTGCTCAAGGGAAACCTGGACGCTCGGGAGCGCAGCAAGGTGAAAAACACCGTCGACACCGACAAACGCAGACGCAATCGCTTTCTGATCACGAATATCTGCCTCAACAATCTCAACGCCATTCGGAATGCGTTCACGTTTCCCTGTCGAAAAATTATCAAGAACGCGGACTGTGTGTCCGCGTGATAACAAGTAGTCAACAAGATGCGACCCCACAAACCCAGCTCCACCAGTAACAAGATATCGTTTCATATTTTTTGTGTGCGGGTGGCGCGGAGCGGGGGTCCCCCATTCGCGCGCAACGAGAGTGAGCGCGATGGGGGTGCGAAGCGACAGGACCCGCAATCCTATTCTTTATGCTTCAAATATGCCTCAATGAAGATGTCAATCTTTCCGTCGAGCACCGCATCCGTATCCTGTGTTTCTGCCTCTGTCCGATGATCTTTCACGAGATGATAGGGATGGAGCACATACGAACGGATTTGATTCCCCCACGCTGCTTCATGATACGCGCCGCGGATCTTTTGCTTCTCTCGCTCTTGCTCCTGCAAAAACCGCATGTGCAGTTTCGCTTTCAAAATCTTCATCGCATTCTCGCGATTCTGCGCTTGCGACCGTTCGCTTTGACACGCAACGACAATACCTGTCGGAATATGCGTGATACGAACAGCAGTTTCTACCTTTTGCACGTTTTGCCCCCCATGCCCGGAGGAACGAAACCCCTCCATTTTGATATCCTCGGGCTTGATTTCAACCTCGAGTAATGCACCAAGTTCTGGCATCACTTCAACAAGCGCAAAACTTGTGTGTCGCATTTTTTCAGCATCAAATGGAGAAATACGGACGAGACGGTGAACGCCATGTTCTGATCGCAGCCATCCATAACTATATGCGCCTTCGACTTCAACCACAACGCTCTTCATACCTGCTTCTTGCCCACGGTGCTCATCAATGACAGTCGCGCGAAACCCCTTCGCTTCACAAAACCGGAGATACATGCGCAAGAGCATCGCAGCCCAATCTTGCGCTTCTGTCCCGCCTGTCCCCGCATGAATCGCGAGGATCGCTGGGTTCGCATCATACGGCCCAGAGAATAAGACAAAAAACTCGAGCTGCTCAAACTCGCGCTCAAGTTCGTCGAGTCGTTTTTCCATCTCTGGCCGGAGGGTCACCGTCGGATCTTTTGCGTCGAGTTCACCAATCTCGCGGAGCGCCTCAACCTCATGCACCATGTGATCCCATCGCTCAACTTCATTTTTGAGTGCGGCAACGCGTTGACTCACATCGCGCGCATGTGCTTGATCATTCCAGAATCCCGGGCGACTCATTTCCCCTTCAAGCGCTGCAATTATTTTTCCCTTACCAGCAATGTCAAAGAAACCCCCGTGTGTTCTCGACGCGCAGGGCGAGAGCGGCTATCCGACTGAGTAAATCAGAAATACTCATAGGTGAAGTAAAGACAGTGTATCAGTAAAGACAGTGTATCAGTAAAAGCTGTCTTCACTTACTTCACTGACCTCGCTGTTCTGGCTATCCTTTAAATTCTCCGAGTGTGACTTTGATTGTTTTTGTCTTGCCCTTTGATAACACCTTGAGCGTCACGACGTCCCCAGGATCATATTTTCCAATTTCGGGTGAGAGACCGTGGCTTTCATCAAGGCGCACACCATTGACCTCAAGTACAATATCATTTTCAAGCAACCCTGCTTTGTCCGCTGGCCCTCCAGGAACAACCGCGAGCTCATTCGGCCCCCCACGCGTGATGAGCGCGCCGTAATCGATATCAAGATTGTTTGCTTCTTTCAGCGCTCGCGTCACTGCCGTATACCGCACACCAAGCCAGCTCCGTGCAATTTTCCCCGTTTTTTGTACACTCGTAATTCCACGTTTTGCTTCGTTAATGGGAATCGCGAAGCTAATAAGCTGCCCCTCGCGTGAAATTGCGGTATTTATTCCAACGACAGCTCCATCGAGATTCACGAGTGGCCCACCGGAATTTCCCGGGTTAATAGCAGCATCCGTTTGGAGCGCCCCTTCAATCACCTCCGTCACTCCCGTGATGTCACCCGCGATCACGCGGCGCCCAATACCAGAGATCACTCCCTTCGTCACTGTATTCTGATATTGCGAGAGTGAATTCCCAATCGCGATGACGGTCTGCCCGATTTGAATTTTCTCCGAATCTCCAAGCGTCACTGCGGGAAAATTTTTTCCTTCGATTTTCCCAATCGCAAGATCATTAAATGGATCTGTGGCGAGCACCTTGAGCGGCAATCGCTTCCCATCTACCATGATGACGACGAATTCCGCGTTGTCCATGCCAAGGACATGTTTATTCGAAAGAATAAGACCGTCAGATGAAATGATAAATCCTGTGCCACCACCAACTTCTTCTTTCCCTCCCTTTTTCTTGGGATCCTGCTTTGGTTGTACTGGTGAAGGAAACGGAAAATCACCAAAATCGTAAAATTGATCAAATGGAAAAAGATTGACTCCGCTCCCACTCGATTGTTGTGCAGTATCACGTAAAATCACAATGCTCACGACCGATGGCAAGATGCGCTTCACCACATCAATCGTCCGTTGTTCTTCTTCTTTCGGGCTCACTCCCACAACATCTTTTTTTACCTCTTGTTGCGTCTCGACAACGGATCCTGGCGACGGCGGAGCAACCACGGCGTCCTCACGCGGCACATACTTTGCAAGTGGACCACCAATGAAGGACCAACTCACGAGCAATGAAGTGATGACACTCACTGCAATTGATGTAAGTATAATCTTTGAATTTTGTGAAAGCATATTCTATTTTCTTTTCGGCACTTGTTTCTGCATTTGTTCCGCCTGTTTCTGAAGATCACCAATCTGTCCCAATTGTTTCTGCATAAACTCGAACTGCTTTCCGATGTCCGTGGTAAATCCAACAATATCCTTCGTATATTTTGGAAAGTACCACGCAGCAGCGAGGAGTGGAGCGAGAATAATCACCCATTTGATCGCACTGAACGCGCTGTCCCACATAAGGTGACGGTGCGTCTTCTTCGTATGATACAAAATCTGTTCCGCGAGCGCAATATTCCGCTCGAGCAGTTCTTTAATGTCCGATGGTGGTTGTTCCATAAAAATATTTCACGGCTGTAAGATGTTGAACGGCAACAATGATTGCTATAAAAGATGTGGTATAAAAAAGATCCCCAACAAACATATTTCTAAAAAAGGGAATGGCGAGTGTATACGAGAGCATGAGTCCGTTCCATGTCTTCTCGTACATTGGTGTCCATGCCCAGACTGCGAAGTTGGTGGTGAGAAAAAAGAAGAGCGATGCACTTGCCGAGCCAACAATGACCTGCGCTGGGCGTGACGCAGATCGCAGTTGTTGCCCAATCCACGTGATGAGTGCAAAGCTGCCGTAGACCGCAAGCATCACTGGCCACGCATACCCACCGAGCACGAGATCCGTAGCAAAGAGCACCGCCATCGGTATCACCCATGTCCACCGCCCTCGCAAGAAAAGACCGGCGGTTAATGCGAGCGCTCCGAGCGGCGTCATATTTGGCGCATGAGGAAGCAAACGCACTGCGATTGCCACAGCCATGAATAGAGCAAAGGCAAGTATTATTCCTGTTGTTCTCCTGTGAATTTCCATAATAGAGTATCCCCTGATTGAAGAACCTGTTTATCTGCCGCGACCATGGCAAACTGCCCGTTCACCCAGTATTGCCAATACTTTTTCTCTGTTCCATTCTTCTTTCCGCCGATTTGCCGAATGAAGACGCCATATGCGCCCGGCGGATCGTACACAAACGGCATTGATGTTCGTGTCGTCACTGCTTTCAGTATATCAAAAACTGTCGCGCCCGCAAAGAACGGTTCGTTGGGGAATGTTTGGAGATGTCCAGTATCCGCATCAATGATGAGGTGGGCAACACGCGCTCCACCCGTATCGGATGTTGTCGGCTGTAGAGGCGTCGGCGCCTGCACGCTCCACCCAAGCAAGAAACCTACTCCGATGAGCACGAGTGTGACTCCGAAAAATTTTAATCCTCGTGTGAGCATACTCTATATCTTCCCTCTCCTTTTAGGAGAGGGTGGGGGTGAGGTTTTCTTTGGTTTCTTCACTGCTTTCTTCATGATCTTTTTTATTACTTTTTGAACAACTGGTTTCTTGATAACTTTCTCAACAACCGGCGAAGGCTGCTCTGGTGGAGGCAATTGTATCTTCTGTTGCGGGACTTCTTCTTGTTGTGGAGCCTCAAGAATTACCGGCGGGACATACGATCGCACCGGATACGATTTACCTGCAAGCGCGATGACGACATACGCAGTGCTCACTGCTCCACCAAACGATCCATCACTTTTCTCTTGCGCATGAAGATACGTCATCGGATCTTTTCCGGACTTTGACCACGTCTTCGGATCCTCCCCTGCCTTCCAAAGCGCAGAGACAACCCATGCTGTCGATTCGATGCTTGATGTTGCTGGCGGGACATTCGGAAATCCCCCATCTATATTCTGTGCGCTGCGAATATACCCCAATGCTTTTTGTATCGATGCATCCGAGCGTGCAGCGCCACTCTCGAGCAGCGCCATGATCGCCGCTGCAGTATCATCGGTATCCGCGACCGGATATGTCGGACTCCAACTCCATCCCCCATTCGGGCGCTGCGCTTTCTCGATAAGCGACCGCGCATCACGGATCACGGCATCCGACGCGAGAACCCCGGCAGATCGTAGCGCAAGAATACCCCAAAAATCATCGTTGAGATATTCCAGATTGCCAATCTGGTTGTTTGTATAATATTTGTCGATAAACGACTGAACGATCGCGCTATCTGGACTTCCGCCAGCAGCAACAAAGGCAAGGAGTGAAGTTGAAAACGAAAATACGGAACTCTGATCAATAGTGATGGCGGATGTTACTCCTCCCCGTGCCGCGTCTGCCATCACAGTCCATGGCGATTCGCTTGCGGACACAAAAAGCGGGAGAAATACGAAACTTGCAATAATGAAACTTTTACGCATAGAAAAGGTGTTGTGTGGTGGGAGGCTGCGCGTTGCGCATACCTCCCACCACAAAATCGGACCTCATGCCGTGACCGTGAAGACACGCTGATAGTTGAAGTCATACCAAGTCATGCTTCTCCAAGAGCCGAGCTGATATTCTCCAACGCCAACGGTAGGATTGACGTAACCATGTACATCGGTCACATCAAACGTTGCGACGACCGTGCCATTGATGGCAGTGATTTTCGGGCCGCCGAACGTCGTGTTCCACGTCGTCTGCCAGTCGCCTTTCTCGACCTTCGACACCACATAGCCCTTCCGAACAAGCTCACCCAAGGGCGTTCCTGCCGGATAGGTTTTCTTGTCCTTCTCGAGCTTGTCGAGCATGTCCCTGCACCCCGGCAGGATCCCCACGAACATCGTTGTGATCGCGAGACCGATGCCGTATCGCAAAAACTCCCGACGACCGATATCAAGATCCATGATTTCCTCCACGTGTGCTGTTCGTTGAAATCAAATTCCCTCGTTCGAGGGAACGAGGGAATGCACATGAGATTTTTTTGAAAACTCTGCACTCACTCTTTCACTCGAAGAGTTAGCGATTGATAGTTCCACCGTGGGTATCCTGGCTCCCCACCCCATGGCGGGTTACAGTTGCGGGACAGCGGCTGATTTTCACAGCCTTCCCCCACGGAATGGAATGAGTGAAAGGAACTTTCTCAAGTATAGCAACCCTACAATCGCCGTCAACTCTGTGCTATTATAAAAAAATATGCATTATTTTGAAAAAAAATCGATCATTGCTATTGTCGTTGCAACAGCGCTCATGAGTGCATCGTGGTCATTTGTCCGTATCCCACATTTTCCTCTGCAATCGTTTGCGTTGTGGGGAGGTGTCACGGGACTCATCGCACTTGTTGCCAGCACGATCGCTGTCTTCGCTCTTGCGTCGATCATGAAAAAATTCCTCGATACCACACGCACGCTCTCGATCACATTCGCCGCGCGCTTCCTGCTTCTTGGATCATTGCTCGCGCCAATACTCGTTATTCGCGATCAACTCGCACAAATTGTTCTCGTGGTAATCCTGATGATGGCGCTCTTCATTTTCGTACGACGACTCCTTGCATCATCTCCACACACAGCGACATTGATACAAATGATTGATGCTTCGTTCCTCTTATTCATTACCGTTTTCGTAATCATCGGCGTCTTCCAATATTTTGGATTCCGCTATTCACTCATTGATGCGCGCTATGAAAAAATCTACACCATCGTTGTCTTTCGTACATTCGCGATAACATTGCTCTGGATGGCGGGTGCAGCACTTGCGAGTCTATTGCTCCGCTATTTACCACGAATCATCCGCATGGGAGGAATGTTCCTCTGGTTCATTGCGTCCCTCTTTGTTTCTTTTGTCTGGCTCGTGAACGTCAGCGTCCTTTACTATTCCGGGCGCCACATCGGACCGTCGGCACTCGAGCATCTTGCTGGCGCCGATGAAGTCGTACAAGGCAACGAGCTCATCGTGACCATGCTGCTCTTTCTCGCAATTACCTGCATTGTTGGATTCGTTGTATGGAAATTTGCTCGCACGATCCGTGCAACCACATCCGCGCGCGGATGGATCATCGTGGAGGGGGTGGTTCTCATGCTCGGCATCGGCATCTTTTTTGGATCCTCGATCCTCCGGAATACAGGCGAAGCAATCATCGCGCGTTCCTTTATCGAGTACTATTTCGGGAAATCGTACGTAAAAACATTGAACCCCATCCTTGCAGAAAAACTGAAAAAATTTGGCCTCACGTATACACCGAATGCATTCCTCGTATCCACGCATGAACGCGTGTACGATGAGAAATCGCTCGCACCAAAACTCGCACAACGATTCGCAACGACACCTCCAAACATTCTCATCCTTTTTTTTGAATCATTCTCGACACGATTGACGAGCGTCTACAATCAACGATTTCCGGGGTTAACGCCGGGGCTTGAAAAAATGGCGGGAAACGAAAACACAACCGTGTTTAAAAAATTCTACAACGCCTCAACGCCCACAGAAACAGGCATGCTCGCGGATCTCTGTTCGTTTCTCCCGCCAACCGGGCATGGAGAAATTATAAGCAATGGTTCGTTGACGCGACATCAATTGCTTTGCCTCCCAGAGATTTTGAAAAAAAATGGCTATGGCGATACATTCTACATGACCGCTATTGAACGCACGTATGCATCGAAGGATAAATTATTCGGGAACGCTGGTGTCGATACAATCTACGGACGCGAACAACTTAAAAACGTGATTCCGGAAAAACCGCTCTCGTGGGGATACTCCGATCATCAACTGTTCCCACTCCTCATCCCCATGATGGAACAACAAACGGCTCGCCCATTCCTTGGTATCATGACAACGATCGATTCGCATCCACCATTTACCATTTCGAAAGATAGAAAAAGTTACGGGCATGGAAAAAATGACGTCTTGAATTCCTTTCACTCGACGGACGATGCCTTCTCGCAATTTTGGGATGATTTCCAAAAAAGCCCACTCGCAGCAAACACGATCGTCGTTGCGATTGCTGACCATGCCGTATTCCCGACCGTATCCGTAAAAGCCTTATTCCCAGAAGATACAAGGACGCTCGATATCTATGACGAAATTATGTTCATGATGTACGTGCCCGATTCACCGCTCCCAAGAGCAGTAGACATGTATGCGTCGAGCCTTGATCTTACCCCCACGCTCCTCCACCTCCTTGGCGTGAATGTACCAAATACGTTTGAGGGGCATTCACTCTTTGATGACCGGAGGAAATTCCCGAATCTCGTGGGGATGCATGAACTCGGCTTGTATATCAACCAGGAGGACGTTCGTGGTAAAAGAAGAGTGGAGACTGGAATTCTTCATGCACTCCAATGCCCACGCGAGTACGTTCCCGATACCACCGCACTGCTCACCATGTGCGACCTGAATGAGTTGTATCAATGGAAGCGGACGATGCTTGAGGAAGGGCGTCTGTGGAAGAAGCGCTCGGAATAATCCAGTCAGTATAGATGCCGATGCCGCGTTGCTGTAGGATTTGATATTCTTCTTTTTCATTCACGGTATGCACATAGACGATCTTTCCTGTCCATTGCATGAGCGATGCGAATGATCCATGCAACGCACGCTCCACTGGCATCGTCACGGCATATAAATCATGCGTCCCTGCAAAAAAGAAGATGCGCAACGCAGTCACGTAGCGATCGATGGTCAACCGATATAATGTAAAAATAATGTCCACATATCCAAGCGCGCGAACCGCAGTATATTCTTCTGGATCGTAAATCTGTGGAATAAAATGTTGCGCAAACTTAGGATCGCGTTCCTGAATGTATGTGAGCGCGGCAATAGTATCTTCTTTAACATCCGTCACGACACGCGCATCAGGATGCGCCGCTAACCACTCGAACAATTGTTCGAGAGAGAGTTGAGTGAGGTTATCCTTCATGGAGAGCGCCAAAAATTGGTCGCGTGTCGGCCGCTCGCCTTGCATCCCGAAATATTTTTCATATGTTCCTTCCCAATCATGGATGAGGACGAGTTGACGATCGCTCGTCCAAGAAAAATCGAGTTCAAATAACCGATACCCCGCCGCATAATTTGCATCAAGTGCTTCGCGGCTGCTCGTATAAATGTTTCCGCGAACACCCCCACCCGCATGAACGATGAGGGGGAGTGACCGCCCACGCGCGCGAGCGTTCGACACAACGCTCGACCAATAAAAAAATAGTGCAATAAAGAAAACTCCAACGAGCGTAGAAAATAAAATGAATCGTTTCATAGGCACTGTACATTGTAGCAAAAAAAGAAAAACGGCGCACCCCCCAAAGTGCGCCGCCGACAAATTGTCTCCTCCCAGCTGGAAGTCACTCCAGCGTCCTCTCGCTTAAGAGGCGAGCGCTCAACACTCTGAGCTATGGGAGGAGTGTATTGGAGTGGTTGAGGCGAGTCGAACGCCCTACGACACGGCGAAAAGCCGCGTGCTCTACCGTTGAGCTACCACCACTAGTACTTGGAAGGGGGGCAGGAATCGAACCTGCGCTGTGGGAGAACCCGCATGCACTACATGATTTCCTCCCATGCTTTACCACTAAGCTACCCCCTAATTCCTATACAAAAAGAATCTACACCAAAGCCGTGCTTGATGTCAAACTCTCGGTGTCAAACAAAACTATCAACATAGACACAAACAATAAAATCCACTTTATGTCCGACCGGACATAAAGTGGATTTGTGTTTTTATTCAACACGCGTCCAAAATCTATGAGAATTCAATAATCTGGAAATAAAAAAGAATACGACCCAGGGGTATGTTCACCCTGGGTCGCTTCGGAAAATCGTGATCGCACCGGATGCTACACGACGACGATCTCGGCTGTTGGAAAAAGCCACCTGCATGTGTCCGCGGTATGATCAGAGCGCCTAAAAAGCTCTCGGATTGGAATACGAAACTTCGGCTGAAGATCCGCCGGGAGCACGTCGTCAATCGTCTCCCCCTCGACGATCTTGCTGTCTCGTGTTACTGGGTGGCACACGGCGCAGCTGATGCTGCCGTCTTCACGGCGCTGACATGATCCAATGTAGATGTTCTCCGCGTCCTGGTCGAAATCAATACGAACTACACGCCCACCACTCATGGTTATCTTGGTTCGCTGCAATAACCATGACCTCGCATTGTCCTTCCAGGCTCCCCACTGTTCTACATAAATAAACCATGGGTCGTTCATCGAATCCCCCAATCGATCTCTATGTATCCTAAGGATTGTCCTTCGCCGTCTCTCCATTGGACGACTCAAAAGAGTATAGCCGAAACCGCACTAAAAGTCAACCCCCTTCTTGGCGATGTAGCCGGAATCAAAGGGGTGCTTCAATTTTTTCATTTCGGTCACGAGGTCGGCTTTTTCAAAAATCTTTGAGTAGTGCTTGTGGCCGGTCATCACGAGAGTGGTGTCTTCTGGTTTGTATGCAATGAGCACAAGGATCTGATCCTCGGTCAATAACCCCTCATCAACAGCAGAAAGGATTTCATCGAGCACCACAAGGTCATATTGTTTCGATGTGAGGAGATCGAGCGTCTTCTTGTATCCCGCTTCTGCGGCAGCGCGATGGATGTCGCGCTCTTTCTTGTCGCCCATGATACCGACAAAGCCTTGGCCGACGACCTCAACGAGAACCTCGCCCTGAGACCTCACCTGGACCTCACCCTCGCCCTCTCCTAAAAGGAGAGGGGAAGTTTTTTTAGAGAGCGAGCGTAGAAAGTCGCGTTCGCCGGAGGGCCATTTTTCTTCTTTCATGAATTGCAAAAACGCAACGCGCCAGCCATGACCGAGTGCACGCACAATCATCCCCACCGCCGCTGTCGTCTTCCCCTTCCCATCACCGACATAGATGATTGTCAACCCCTTCGATTGTTTCCATTGTTGTCCCATATCGCAGAATAACGCGGAACGTCACGCTTGCGCAAACGCGGACGAACGCAGAAAAAATTATTGTACATCAATAATCTCGCTCCAAAGCATTGTTGCGCTCGGGCCTGGCAGCCCATCTGCTTCAAGTATACAAAATTCTGGCCCGTCTTCATTCACGCCACAAACGACGAGGTCATCGATTGTTTCTTCACCCTCGCCCTTCTTCCGCGTCACACGTAGTGGAAGATTCCCCTCAAACGATTCGCGAAGTATGGGCATAAGCCGCTCGCGCCGCGCTTCGATTGATTCTTCATTCGGATGTTCAAATGCATGCATATATTTCTATCATACACGCTTATGTAGACTTTGCAAAAACAAGTGTCATGCGATAGACTAATCAACTATGCGTATTTACGTCGCTGCAAAATTTGAAAAGAAGGATATGGTTCGTGCGATGTATGCGCAAATTCGTGCCCTCGGGCATGAAATCACATACGACTGGACAACACACAAATTTATTGAGCCTTACGTCGAGCACGAAGACATAGCGCAAAAATATGCAGAAAATGAACTTGCCGGCATTGCCGCGTGTGACGTTCTCATTTTTATCTCAGATGAACATGGCACGACACTCCCCATGGAATTTGGCGCTGCGTCACTCCGATGTTTCATGACTGGGAAGCCGATTGTCTACGTAGTCGGCGAATGGAATACAAAATCACCGTGGTTTTTCGCATCACATGTCCGGAGACGGGAGACGATTGAGGAGGTATTAAAAGAGCTTACCAAGACCTCACCCTAACCCTCTCCTACAAGGAGAGGGAAACAAAACCCCGGCGCGCATGCCGAGGTCTCTTTGTTGCTCATGGTAGGTTCTCGACCGGGCTCGAACAATAACGAGGAACACTATCCACACTTAGAAAACCCACAGGAGCGGCATTTCATGCACCCCTCACTCATTTCGAGAATTCCAGAACAATCGGGACACTGGGGCGCAAACCCAAGATCGGCAATGGATGTCGGCGCGGTGTTCATCACTGCCGCAGACGCGGGAGCTGTCGTTGTTGCCGCTAACGCAACCGCTGCGTTCACTGCGACCGGTGCTGCTCCTTCTGGTTTTGCATAAAACGCCAACTGCTGCTGATCGCGTTTCACGTGCTCCTCCATGACCTGCGCAATCGCATCAGGAATCGAGAGCACCATTCCATTCTTCCCCCAGACAGGCATGGGGCCCCGGATCCCTTTCAATTCTTTCACAAGCTCGATAGGATCAAGGCCAGACCGGAGCGCAATCGACACAAGCCGGCAAATCGCTTCGGACTTTGCTGCGAAAACTCCACCTGTTTTTCCAATCGTTGCAAATACCTCAAATGGCTTCCCCTCCGCATCATCATTAATCGTCACATACAAATTCCCATAGCCCGTCTTCGTCTTATACGTTGATCCGTGGGTGACATCTGGACGCGGGCGCGGAGTCAACCCTGATGCCCCCACATACGCCGGAGCGACTGCTGCCTGCGATGGGGCCTCTGGTACAACCGCGGCGACAGGTGCTGCTGCGACTGCAACTTTTTCGCCCCCGGCGGAGCCGCGTCCGGCTTCGCCGGATTTCTTTGAATTCAAATTAAGCACTTGCTCATTCCGTGATCCATCGCGATACACCGTGCCCCCTTTGCACCCCAGCTCCCACATGAGAATGTATCCACGGAGTACATCCTCTTTCGTCGCGCTATTCTTGAAATTAATAGTCTTCGAAATGGAATTGTCGACATATTTCTGAAATGCTGCCTGCATCCGAATATGATCTTCTGCCGAAATATCCATAGCCGTCACGAATGTGCGACGGAGATCCTCTGGAAGATCCGCGCGATGTTGAATCGTCCCTGTCTTCAACACGTCTTGCAGTAATTCGTCAGAATAGAAACCGCGCTTCCGGAGTTCCGCCTCGAGATACGAATTAAAATACGGAAGTTGATCGCCCCCCATAACCTCTTTATAGTAGGCGAGTGCAAAGAAGGGCTCAACCCCTGATGCACAGTCAAAGAACATGGAGAGTGATCCTGTGGGAGCGACCGTCGTTAAGGCCGCGTTCCGTTGTTTTCGATTCTGTCCTTTCGGCCCAAAAATACTAATCTCCCAATTTGGAAACACACCCTTTTGTTCTGCAGAATCTTGCGACTCCTGATGTGCGGCGTCATTCACAATCTTCATCACTCGCTCCGCAGTCATGAAGCCCTCTTCGGAATTATACGGAATGCCAAGCTGATAGAGCATGTCGGCAAACCCCATGATCCCGAGCCCAATCCGACGATTGTCGCGGAATCGCTTGTTCACACGCTCCACAGGAAAATCAGAAATATCAATGACGTTATCGAGCATGCGTGTCGCGATCCGCGATGCAACGCGAAGCCGATCTTCGTCGATATGACCATCTTTCACAAACCGCGCAAGATTCACGGATCCTAAATTGCAGACGTCTGAATCGTGCAACCATTGCTCGCCACATGGATTCGTTGCTTCAAGGCGCCCCAAAGCCGGCACTGGGTTTGATCGATTCGCCGCATCAGGGAAAAGAATCCCCGGCTCTCCATTCGTCCACGCTGCATCAACAATCCGATCCATGAGTTCGCGCGCAGTAAGCGTCACATCTTCATGTGATTTGTATGCGCCGCGATTATTCCGCGTGATCGTATGTGGCTTCATCTTCTTCCCTTTCCATTCGCAGAGCCAGGGCGACAGATCATTTGCCTTCACCGCGGTCATAAATGCATCGGTGAGCCCAACGGAAATGTTAAAATTGACGATATCCCCTTCTTTTCGTTTGCAATCAATAAATTCGAGGATATCTGGATGGTCGACACGCATGACCCCCATGTTCGCACCGTGCCGCCCTTGTTGTTTCACCACGCCAAATGCTGCGTCATAGGAACGTAAAAATGGAACAGGGCCTGAAGCAACTCCGCGTGACTTCACTGCAATCGTTCCTGCAGGGCGGAGGAGGTGCCACGGAAACCCAAGGCCAGATCCTGCTTGCTGGAGGAGTGTTGCATCGCGCAGCGTCCCAAAAATGCCATCCATCGAATCTTCCGCGTGGAGCACGATGCAGTTCGCAACAACGCGCGTTGGCCCACCCGCATTCGTAATGGTGCGGCCTGCGGGAGTAAATTCAAAATGCGAAAGGACAGTATAAAATTGTTCCTCCCAAAATTTTACTTGCGCCTCATTTGCCCCGTACTTCCCCTCGACCGCCGCAAGTGCACGTGCGATCCGACGAAACATTCCTTTTGGCGTTTCGACGATCTGCCCTTCTTCATCGCGCGTAAGATACCGCTTTTCAATGACACGAATTGCATTCTCGGTAAACCCGAGCGCGCGACCATCGCGATAAATTTCTTCCTTCGTAAACGGACGTTGCACTATTGGCTCGGATGCAAGAACTTCAGCATCCGCCTTCCGCTTTGGATCGTAGGCGTTCATAACGTCGTGACAAGCAAATCGACGCACGGTGCATGAGCATGGGCTCTCATGCGCGGTGAGGCCGTTTCACTCTCCTTTGTTTTTTAAAAAGGCGTTGTAATTCTTGTTGAAACCGTTCGGCATCTTCAAACTTACGGTAGACCGATGCAAACCGGATGTAGGCGACAGAGTCTGCTGCCTGGAGATGCTCCATGAGAATCTCTCCAATATCGGAACTGCGAATCTCCGAGACCCGCCGCGCTTGGATATCGCGCTCGATCGCGTGGACAAGTTTCATGAAATCCTCTTCGGTAATGGGGCGCTTCTCAAATGCTTTATGAAGACCTGCAGTAATCTTCTCACGGCGATACGCCTCGCGCCGCCCGTCACGCTTCACGACCGTCAAATCGAGGATCTCGACCTCTTCAAGTGTTGAAAAACGAAAATGGCACTTCAGGCATTCTCGCCGGCGACGAATGGTTGTCCCATCTGCCCCCACACGGGAATCACTCACTTTTGTATCTTTATGGCGGCACGCTGGACAGAACATACGATGCATCCGCGACGCAGTCTCGGAAAACAGTACATCCGCCTCTCGCAGCACCGCTCATACCTCCTCCGCCTCATCGGCGGATTCGGCTCAGGGCCACCGCATACTCGGCGGATTGAATGTTTTCTTCGATTCTGCGCGACGCAGTCTCGGAAAACATTCAAAAACAGTCAAAAAAATATGGAGTATTTTCAATATCTAGTGTTCTATACTCCATTATACCACAACGGATAGTAGTTTCAAGATGTGGACAAGTATCAGTAAAGTAAGTAAAGTCAGTAAAGTCAGTGAAGTCAGTGTATCAGCTGTCTTTACTGTCTTCACTGTCCTCGCTGTCCTACCCCATCTTCTTCCGGATGAATGCGGGGATTTCGAGTTCTTCCTCTTCTTTTGTCTTCTCTTCTACCTGTTTTTGTGCGGCAGTGCGCAGTTGCGGCTTTTCTGCCGGTTTTGAAAAGAGTGATGGGCGGTAACTCGTCGCTGCTTCTTGAGTGAGCACCTTCCCTGTATCGCCAAAGCCTGTGGCAATAACGGTGATGCGCACTTCATCTTTCATTGTTTCATCAATGACCGTACCGTAAATAATCTTCGCATTTGGATCAGCTTGCGCGGTAATAATTTTTGCGGCCTCCGAGAGTTCATGCATCCGAAGATCAGTCCCTCCCGTCACGGTAAACAATATTCCCTTTGCTCCGTCAATCGAAACTTCAAGTAATGGAGATGCAATTGCTGCTTTCGCTGCCTCGACAGCTCGATTCTCCCCTTGCCCGGATCCCAACCCCATGAGCGCAGATCCTGCATCGCGCATAATTGCTTTCACATCAGCAAAATCAACGTTCGTTAACCCCGGCACGGTGATGAGCTCGGAAATGCCTTGCACCCCCTGCTTTAATACATCATTCACAATACCAAACGCATCAAGCAATGTGGATTTTTTATCAATGATTTCGAGAATGCGATCATTGGGGATTACAATAATTGTATCCACTTTATCAAGGAGCTCTTTCAACCCTCGTTCCGCAATTGCTTTTCGCTGTGCACCTTCAAATGAAAAAGGCCGCGTCACCACCGCAACGGTCAGCGACCCTTGGTCACGTGCAATTTCCGCAACAATGGGGGACGCCCCGGTTCCTGTGCCTCCACCAAGGCCACAGGTGACAAACACCATATCCGCCCCTTTGAGCGCTTCGCGAATTTCACTCTGATTTTCTTCTGCTGCTTTCTTCCCTGCCTCTGGATCCATCCCTGCCCCCAAGCCTCGCGTTGTTGATTTCCCGACGTGGAGTTTGACTGCAGCAAGATTGTGGTGCAGTGCCTGTGCATCGGTATTCACTGCCATAAATTCAACCCCACGGATCTTTGAGCGAACCATGTGGTTGATTGTTGACCCACCACTTCCACCAACGCCAACAACCTTAATCTTTGCGAATGTTTCGATAGAAGGTTTAACTTCCATACTTGTTGAAAAATCGTTCCGTTGCGCAACCTAAAGGTTGCGGCTACCATCCGTTGACTGCGCTTCTCGGGACGGTCTTACTTAAACAGTCTCTCAGTGTATAAAGATTGCTGTCACCCGTCAAGTTCACTGCAAATCCCTAGGGATTCTAAGAAAACAATGATTTAAAGAGATCCTTCATACGCTTCGTCACTTGCGAAACCGCAGAGAATCGAGGAAGGAATGTTTTTGGCCTGTCCTTCGAAAGTGCGTACCCCCAAAGCACGAGCCCAAGACTCACCGCAAATGCGGGGTCATGGATCTTCTCAAGCGCACTTGTGACCTCTTGCGGATATCCAAGCGTTGCGGGCAATCGTAATGATTGTTTTGCTGCATCGACAATGCCCTGCAGTTTTGATCCTCCACCAGTGAGCACAACCCCCGCAGGGAGGAGCCCGCTCCGATCAACTTTTTTTAATTCTTTATCAATGCGATCGAAAAGCTCCTCAAGTCGTGCTTGAATAATCTCCGCAAGGTGCTTTCGCGAAACGACATTCCCTTCACCCTCACCAAATGCTTCGAGGGTGATATCATCTTTCTTCGCAATCTTCTCTGGAGTTGCAGACCCATATTCACGCTTCAGTTCTTCCGCAACTTCAATGGATGTGCGAAGACCAATCGCAATATCAGAGGTAATGTGCCCACTGCCGATAGGAATTGTTCCCACGTGGAGCACATCTCCTTCTTCAAACACGGCGACACTCGTCGTGCCTCCACCAATGTTCACGAGCGCGACGCCGAGCTCCTTCTGCCGCTTTGTCAACACGGATTCTGCTGCAGCGAAGGTCGAGAGCACAAGATCGTCAATGTCAACGCCTGTGCGATACACTGCTTTCGTAATATTTTTTAAATGCGATGAGAGGCCGAGAATAATCTGTGCGTCGACTTCAAGGCGAACACCGGTCATGCCGAGCGGATCTTTGACGCCGGTTTGATGGTCGACCGTAAAACTCCGCGGGATGACGTGCAGGATTTCATAATTTGGTGGCGTCGCCACTGCTTGCGCTGCTTCAATAACGCGCTCGATATCTTCTTCCTGAATTTCTCCGTCTGCGCGGGAAACTGCAATGACACCCTTCGAAGGCTGCGCAATAATATATGGACCAGAAATCCCAACGAACACGTGGTCGATCGGCATGCCGACGAGGCGCTCTGCTTTATCACGCGCACTTGAGAGCGACTCGACTGCATCATCAATGGAGGTCACTGACCCCCGGTGGATCCCTTCGGTCGGCACGTCAATCGCACCAATGATTTGCAATTGTTGTTCTTCGTCGCGTTGTTTTGAGGCAACCACCTGCCCAACGACAAGACGAATCGAGGTTGATCCAACATCCAAACCAGTAATAAGTGCGTCGCGCGACATACACATGTGTGGACCCCTTTTGGAAAAGGTGTCCAACCTCCAAAACCGCTGTGTCGCTTGCGGCGCGCTCCGCGATCCTCAGGGACACGGCAGAGCCGGATCCCTTCGGTCGGGTACGCGCCTCGCGACATCTCAGGTTATCTAAAAAAACAAGTTGATAAGTGGTGGGCCAAGCAATAAGAGCCCTGTAATGACCGCTCCCAGCGATGCGATAAAGACAAACGCAGCGAGAAGATCTTTAATAAGGCGTACCGCAGGCGATAACCCGGGATGCATGAGGTCAAGCATACGCTCCCAGGCGGTGTTCAGTAATTCTAACACGAGAACAAATGTCACCACAAGCACGAGAAACGCGATGTGCGAAAGTGGAATGGAGAGACCGACCGCGAGCAGAAGCACGAGAATGCCAATGCATATCTGGATGCGAAAATTTTGCTCCGACACGAACGTCGACCGAATACCATTCCACGCGTATTGAAAACTACGGATGAGACGTGCTGGAGAGAACATGATGCACTATTTTCTTTTGGAGTTCAAACATTATTTTTTCATCTCGTTGACTCCGTTCATGATCATACCCGAGCAAATGGAGTAGTCCGTGAACAATGAGCTCGTGTGTCACAAAGGTCGCTGATACGTTTCGTTCCCTTGCTTGCCTCCGTACTTCAGGAATGGAAAGGAGGATATCTCCGATGATCATCTGCGCTCCTTTCGTTGTGTTCCCCGTATAAAGAAAACTAAGCACGTCTGTCGTTCTATCTTTCCCCCGATATCGCCGATTGAGCGTACGCATGACACGATCTGAAACGCCGACAATCGTCACTGATCCACTCATTTTTTTGTGGAGCACATGGTGCAGTGCGTCTGGTAATCGCGTCATGCTCGCTTGTGGGACGAAGCGACGAAACGATGCGGGGAACCGACAATCAAGAGCGAACGGTGTCATGGGGCGACCGGTGGTTGAACGCGGAAACTTTCGATCATCATACGAAAGATCATTGGGTAATTCACCTCGCGTGCTTCCCCTGTATTATAGGTGATTCCATAAATCCAATTGCGCGACCCTCCAAAGGCAGGAACAAGTGTAAAATAAACAGTTTTCCCATCAAGGCTCCAGACGCCCTCGAGATTTTCAATCGATGTTATGGAAAGTCGTTTCGGATCGGAGCCCGCTGGCATTTGTGCAACATACCAATCAAATGCTGATTGTTGTTTCACGTTTTCTTGCACAATGACTTCCATGAATTCTCCGGTAATGGGCGTCGTTATCATCGTCTCAAGCTCACCCGCATCGGTTGGCCGAGGTTGACTCCACACTCCTGGGTGAAGAAAGCGAAACCCAAATTTCTGGCTCACATACGTTGCGACCGATCGCGACTGTGGAAGGAGTGCTGGGGAAGGCGCAAGCGGATCATAGAGATTCTCAATCTCCTGCCCATCCGCATATCCATCACGATCAGTATCTGCCGCCGTTGGATCTGTATTCAGTGCTTTCTCTTCTTCATTCGTGAGGTTATCGTGATCCGTGTCCTCGGTGCGGATTCCAAATTGTGGGAATAGACTGCCGCTGATCGGTATACTTGTTGGTGGTGGTGTTGATATATCAGTCGGAGGCTCACCAGGTGGGATCACTGGTGCATCTCCGCTGGTATCCACTGGTGGTGGCGTATTGGTATCCACTAGTGGGGGTTCATTTGTATTTTGAATCGGGGCAACGTCTGCTGGTCGCGGTTGCTCTTCCCAAAAGAAAAGAACGTACGCTCCGACGCCAAGGAGTGCAAGCACAAGCACACCGACGACAGCGAAGATCCCCCACGGTAACGGGGCACCGACCGGAGTTTTCGGAAAAAATGCTTCCGGCATCGTGCGGATGTCAAGAGACTCCGCTGGTTGTGCGGGTGCTCCTCGCTCTGTTGATTGTCCAAATGTCTGCTCAGGCATGGAAACAGTAATTAGTTACCCAACTTTTTAATATCCTCCTCTACATTCATAAGCTTCCCTGCGCCGTTTGGATTGTATCCATTATCAATTTCCTGTTTATCACTATATCCATCGTCATCACTATCAACTTTGAGCGGATTTGTTTTCCATGTGCGTACTTCTTCCGCATCCAAAAGACCATCGCCATCCGTGTCAACATTGGTCGCGCTTGTTCCGAGCTGTGCTTCTTCTGCGTCTGTGAGCCCATCCTGATCCTCATCAGTCACTGGCGGAGGGGTGGTATCCCCAAGCGGTTGCTGCACTTCGGGTTGCGTCACTGGTTGATTTGCTGTTGTCGATGCTGCAGATTGTTGCTTCGGCCTCCACCAGAACCACCACACTCCCCCTCCGACGAGCGCAAGAACAACGACAATAGCACCGATCGTTGTCCAAAGCTTCCCCGGGGAAAAGACAGGGCCGGCAAGCTCTGGGATATCCCCTGTCCTCGTTGATTCGGGAACACTGGCAAGACGCGACGGTTGCGGTTGCACCGAAACAGTATCGGCAAACATATCCTCTGGCTCTTGTGGAGCTGATGACGGTTTATTTTCGAACATACTCGGGAGAACGAATGAACAAGGAAACGGAGGAACTGAAGAACGAGGCTATCAAAAGTTCTTCCGTTCTTTCGTTCTTTCGTGCTTACGTAACGATGATACTCTTATTGTGTCATAAAAAGTGAAGACCCGCAATTATTTGGTACACACACCACTCCCGAGCAAGCTATCAAGCGAACGATATGATGGGTCACGCTTGAAGGACCCCGGGCCATCGTATTCAAAATTCGTGGCAAGGATATATCCTTGAGGACTCCCCGGATCCACCTTGTATCCATACGCGAGTGCACCAGTCGGACATTTGAATTGTTTGACCAATGGTTCTGTCTTCTTGCGCACCGGGTTCCAACATGTTGCAGGATCAAACGGTTTCGTGCACCCTTCAAATCGATTCACGGGATCACGGGGGAACGCTGCCCCAGCACTTGAACCAAGGCGCCCCCACGACAGAGGCCATGTGGAAAAGGTAAGCCCTGGAATAAAACTCCCTGCTTCCAATTTTGGAGCACCACGACTATTCAATGCTCCCCGCATACCATTGAGCGCGAGCATGCGTGTCACATCGCGTTGGAGCGCAGCCCGATCACGATCATCGGTCACTGATGTGGTGAACCGCCAGTTCTGTTCGAGCTGACGTGCAATTGCAATCGTATCCTCGGATGCACCAAGCCCGTAGGAAAGAAGATGCACCTGCATCACGACGTCCGATCCTTGAATATTCAATGCATTCACGTACACTGTTCTCCCATCCCGCAGCCCCGGATATCCATTCACGGTCAGTGGTTCAAGAGTATTTTGATTGTCATTTTTAAATATTGCACGATACCATGCCGCAATATCTTTCTTCTCTTGGTTTCGGAAAATCTCAAAGCCAATCGCATCTGGTTCGCCGCCACCAACAACCTGGAAAAGGAATCCTTTGATCAGATCTTTTTTCTTTGGATCTTGTTCAAACCCAGTTTCAATGCCAGGCGGCCATGCGAGTGCAGGCAAATCGTCGTCAAGCGTAGCCTCTCCACGATCACGACAATAGTATGTTGAAAAGTTTGTTGCTCCGGCGCCTACTCGATCCGCAAATGGTTCCCACAATGTTGTTGTTCCTTGTACGATCCGCGCAGGCCATGGATTCGCACACGCAGTCACATCAATCGGAATCACCACATTCCCCTTTCCTCCCCCTGCGTTCGTTGCGGTTGCTTGCACGGCAAGGGCTGTCCTTCCGTTTTCCCCACTCGTGACCTCTGCTTCTTGATTTTGTGGAGTCAGCGTGGCAGTACGCGGATCTTCTATTGACCATACGTATGTTGCATTCACTGGATGTTCCTCTTGATCGAATGCTGCCACTCGGAATCGATGCTGGTTCCCAGGGAGCGCGGAATTCACATCATCCGCGCAATTATCTCCGCGTGAACAGAGAAACGTATCACTCAACACCGGGGTCGGTGTTGGGTCACGATACACACGCACTGTGGTAATCTGACAAATGAGCGATCCTGTCGTGAAATTCCATGTCGCTCCTTGCGTCATCGCAACACCCGCGCGATTCTTGACAGTAACGTTCGCTGGATCTGCATCCATGCCAAAAACACGTACACGAATTGCCGCATTTTTCGGAAGCACCGTGGCGGGGGCAAACGTAAACAGCCGCTCATCACTACTTGTGGTCAACCGCGTTGCGACGGGACAAAAAACTTTTTTCGCGGGTGTCGCGTTCGGCCCCGGTGTGGCGTTTGGTTTCTTGGGCTGTGATGGAGCGGCACATGATGTGCCCGCCACTTCTTGCTCAATGACTGTTCCTTTTTCAACGGTCCCCTTATCCATCGGCTGATCAAACTGAATTTCAATGACGCCATTCCGACATGCTTTATCGCCCTCGGGCTGACGTTTGAGTATTCTTGGACGAGGGTAACAACAACGATCAATGCCCACACCATGGTCCGCACCACACGACCGATCATCAGTTGCATCACAAACAACCGAAACAGTCCCGATGCCACGTTTCCCTCCAGTTTCCGCGCTCACGGCACTCTGCCCAGATCCGCGCGCCTCAACTTGTTGCCATGCATCACTTGGCGATTTGTCGTCAATGAGTGCAGCAACCCGCTCCTCGCTTGTCGCCCATGCCCATGCATACCCATCGGCAATCAACCGCTGCCCTTGCACATCACACGCGTCGGATTTACTCCGCGGGATCGCCGAAAAATCCTGTTTTGCAAAAATGGCGGTGAGTGTTGCGCGCTCCGGGGCAACGGCAACATGATCGACGCTGCACACTGCACGTGTATCAAGTGTCCGGAATGTCCAAGAATATCGCGCATTCGCTGTTGTCATTGTTTGGCCGCTTCGGCTTTCAATACCAGCGAGCGCCACGCCATCACGTCCTTTCACTTCCGATGCAATGATGACCACGCGATACGTCATACCAGGTGCAAGAAGCCCTTTTGTTGATCGAAATCGAACGACAGTATCTCCTTCCGCACCAGAAAATCCAGTGAGCGAAACGGGCGTCACTCGAGTACATTGTGCGTCCCCGCACGCCTCGAGCCGAACTGTTTTTTCATTGATACTGGAAAGTCGCATTGGCCCGGAGAATCGAAGACCAAGCTCGGCATTTCTGCACGCGCTTCCACACGAGGGCCACCATTCAATCAATTTTGGCGCGAGCAAACGAACAACCAACAAGCCTGTATCTTTTTTCTTCTGAAGCACTGCTTCGAGCGAAACACCATCCCCTGTCGTCGCTCCGCGTGCACGTGCAATCGCTTCTTCTCCATTCGTCGGTGCGAGCGATGCTTGACGCTCATCCTTCGATACCCAAGCCCATGGCCCCGCGTGAGGTATCACGTTGCAATTTTTTGCTGTCGGCAATGCGCGATATGCCTGTTCGCGATCAATGCCAACAACGATGGCGCGCGATGGCGTCACCTCAACGTGATCAAGTGTACATGGAGTCTTCCCTGTTCGTGCGCGCCACGTGATATCGTCGCCAATCGATATTCGTGCAACGCTCTCGAGCGATTGTTTGATGGTCATTGTGTACCACGTTTCCGGTTGCAACGGCACCTCTGGTTCATAGAGGAACCCAACAACGCCATCTTGCCCAGGGATCGATACGACTGAACCCGCAATGCGAGCCGTGCATGCCTGTTCGTTAAAATCAATGGCGGTTCCACATTGGTGGAGTTCGAGTGTATGGTCATGCAATGTACTCGCGTCGAGCGGAACAGAAAACCGTGCGCCAAACCGTGCATTCGTGCATGCGTCAATGCGTCCGCGATAGGGCGTCGGACTCTGGACGGTGTTCACGCATCCAGGCTCTTCAATCAAACGTGGCGTCCCATCAATACATCGCCCGCTCGCTTTCTGGCAGTATGTTCCCGCCGGACACTCTGTGTCTTTCACACATGGCCCTGCACGCCGCAGTGGGGCGCACGCTTTTGTTGTTGCATCACATTGAAAACCCGATGGACATGCCCCATTCGCCCCGCATGGCAACGTCATCGTTGCGCCAGTCGAAAAATACCACCGGTATCGACATGCGCCCGATGCGGGACATGTTCCTTCTTTGCGACAGAGGCCGTCGCCACAACACGATTCGCCACTCCGACATGACGTCCCTGTGCATTGCCCAATCGTAAATGCAAGTTCGTTCGAACGAATGCCCTCTTTGGTAACGACACGGACAGTTCCCGTGGTTGCGCCAATGGGAACGCGCACCGTAATTGCGCGCTCGCTCCAAGAAACAATGGATTGTGCGAGCGTCTCGCCAAAGTATACCTTCCCCGGAGTTTTTCCTAATTCCGAACCAAGCATGGTCACCTGCGTTGCGTTCGGGATGCCTGATTCGGGATCAACGCGACAAATACTTGTTCGGTTCCCGAGATTCGTCACACGAAATGAAAATGGTGCCAATGCTCCGCCATCGACACGGCGCACGATGATTGTATAGGTATCGGGGGCAACATCGGGAATAGTAATGAGGATTGTGGTATCCCCCCATGGCGTCGGGGTGCACTCACCTGCATTGACAAGTGCTGCGCGTGTTTCATTTCCTTTTGTATCCACAAACTGCACGCTCCCTGGCACATTCCCAAATCCTTTTCCAATAATCGTGACGGTTCTCCCAGCCACCCCTTCTGCCGGACTTGCAATCGGCACTTCTGTTCCTCCTCCTGGTTGCGTTGTCTTTGGTGGAGTACTCCCGGGATCGCGATCACGATCTGTTCGTGGGGTGAGGCCTGGTGATGTGTTCGTTAATGGGCTCGTGCCTGTTTGTGTGCTTTGATTGATTCCCTCTGACGCATTCATGCGATACAATCCAACCGCAAAAAGCGCAAAAAAGAGGAGTGTCGTAACGCCAGAAACAATGAGGATGCTCTTCCCTCGCGCGTGCACGAGCGCATCTTCTTTCCGCATTTGTAAAAAACCAAAGACAACACCCACGAGTGCGATGAGCGCAAGAACAAGTGATGACCAAGTGATAATGGCAATCAACATGAAAAAATTTGAAATTTCAAATTTGAAATTCGGCTACGGTCCTGTGCACGGTTGATAGCAATTTTGCGAAAGATCTTGGACTGATCCAGAAACAATGGGAGCGACAAGCTGATCAGAAACAAACGGGGGGTGTTCAATGGTCACCCGCGTTCGCCCGTCGCGATCATCAAATCGATAGTGCAGTTCTCCTTCAACGCCTTCAAGGAACACCGAGTCACGTGTCATTGATGTCGTGAGCATTGGTTTTGAGAAAAGGATCTCAACGGGCGTCGCCCCGGGAACATTCGTGCTCCCACTCGTCGGACGCACATCAATAATGGTCGGCGCCACAGAATCAATCGCGCTCATTGTTGCAAAGAGTGATCGGTAGACATCTCCCGCCCCTTCTGCTTTTCCATCTCCATCTCCATCAAGGCTATTCCCGGCGAGATCAACAATTCCATCGTATGGAAACCGCGCTTGTGGTGGAGTGGGGCCAAGCGTTGCGGGAGTTGCAAGGAATGAGAGCTGCGCCCCTCGCGGGAGACAATGGATCGGTGCTCCACATGTATTCTTTCCGCATTCTTCCGTTGGGATAAATTCCGCTGTTTTTCCGTCGACCCCGAGCAGCCAGCTCCCGTGAACAGGTTTTTTATCCTGCATCAGTGTGAGCCCAGAGGATCCTTGGCTCGTCACATCAAGCGTTGCCGGGTCAATCGGTTCTGAAAAGACAACGTGTACTGCACTATTCGGTGCGCTCGTTCCTTTTGCACTTGGAATCATGGACACGATCGTTGGCGGCGTGCTATCGAGGCTTTTTCCGGTTGTAAACTCCCATGTATAAACCCCGTTTTCTGAAAATACACTCCCACCAATCTTTTTTTGTACAGATGCGGTGATTTGCGCAATATAGGTAAGAGGCGTTGCAGGATCACCGAGTGGAGATAATGGAATTGCATGCACAGTACGATTTCCGTTTGACAATTTTCCTCGCAACACGAGTGCAGCTCCGCCGGATTTCGGACGAAGGGTGATTGCTTCCCCACGAATGCGGTCGTCGGAAACGTCAGCCGTCCCCTTGGTATCAAGAACACTCACGGGATCGACTGCTTCACGAAATGTCATAAGGAGTGATGTATTCCGTGCGACATTTTGCTCATCACGCCGTGGTGTATGCCTTTCAATGACGCGCGTTGGAAGCTGCGGCGGGCGTGGCGGCTCTGGGATTGTTGATCCTCTACCCCCACCACTCGTACTCTCAGAACTTTTTCTCCGCCCAATGATGAGGAACACGAGCGCAAGAATAAGAAAGATGAGTGCTGCGCCGCCGCTCACGAGAAGGATGAGGCGCGCTCGTGTACTGCGCTGGTCATCGGGTGTATAGCGCCGATACTGCACCATTGCCCATACAACAACCCCAAACAATATGAGCGCAATGATGCCGAAAATAATTCCTGCAATAAAAAAACCTCGCCCTCCTCCAGTTGTTTGTGCAAAAGCAATGAAGGGAAAAACGAACACAAAAAAAGACAGCGACAATATTTGCGCCGCACGTCGTGCTCGCGATAGTTTTTTTTGCTGATTGGGTTTGTTGGTGAGAAGCATGGAACTCACCTGATAGTAAGCCAGTATACCAGTAAAGTCAGTAAAGATAGCTGATAGACTGACAAACTGCCTTTACTGTCTTTACTTCATCATGTCGTCGAGTTTCCCAATACGTTCAAGATATGCTGCTCGTTTTTGTAAGACAACCCGTCGGAGTGCTCCTGCGCGTTTTTTCGTTTCATTCTTTGGACGTCGAAAAAAACGAATTTTTTTTGCCTGCAACGCGCGTCCGCTCATGAGCATTCTCCGATTAAACCGCCGCAACAAACTCTCAAAGCTTTCATTCCGTTTCCGTTTCACTTCCACCGTCGTCACCTCCTTTTTCTTCAAAATCCGGATTCACTGTATCCTTCCCGTCGCTTACCTGTTCAAATGCATCTCCTTCGGTTTCATCTTCGGCAAGTTCTGGATCATCTTTAAACGATAGCGAACGATCATGCGGAGTATCATCAGTCGCTCCCGAAGCGATGATCGGTGCTTCGGCAATTTTCTTTTGGAGGACAGCAACAATGCGTTCTGCATTCACTACTTCTTGCGCTCCTCCATCCATATCACGAAGAATAATTGTACCTTCCATCACTTCTTTCTGACCAAGAATGAGTGTGTAGCGCACATGGTTGCGTCGCGCAATTTCTAGCTGCGCCTTCAAGTTATCTTTTGAGAACTGTGCAAGGACGAGCAGGTTCGCTTTGCGGCACTCTTCAAAAAGAAGGAGTGCGCGTCGTTTTGCTGCGTCCCCAAGTTGTGCAAGAAAGACGTGTGGCCGCTCACTCGCTGGCGCATCGATCGTGCGCTGACGAAGGGCCGCCATGATGCGCTCAAGACCAATGCCAAACCCTGCAGCGGGACATTGGCGCTGCGAAAAATACTCCACGAGCCCATCATATCTGCCCCCACCACCAAGTGCGAATCCTTGCGTTCCGTCTGGCATCGGCGAAAAAAACTCAAAAACGGTTTTTGTGTAGTAATCAAGCCCGCGGACGAGCGCTGGCTGTAAACTGTATGGAATCGCCGCATCATCGAGATACTCAAGGACCTTCATGAAATGATTCTTACAGAGATCGCAGAGGCGATCGAGGATCTGTGGGGCTCCTGTTTTGATTGGTTGGCACGCCTCTGCTTTACAATCAAGAAGCCGCAGTGGATTTTTTAACAGGCGTCGCTGACAATCTTCACACAACGACTTCCGGTGTGTTTTGTAATAGCGCGCAAGCTCTTCCGTATACGTGGGCCTGCATGTCGGGCATCCGACGCTATTCATGTGGACGATCGTCTCAAGCCCAAGCTCCTTATAGAAATGATGTGCAAGAATGATGAGTTGGGCATCGATGACCGGACTCGCGTCGCCAAAGACCTCACAGTCGAATTGATAAAACTGTCGCAGGCGTCCCGCTTGTGGGCGTTCATGACGAAACATCGGTCCAATCGTATAGAGCTGCACCGGCTGTGGTTGATTCACCATCCCATGCTCGATGTATGAACGGACCATCCCTGCTGTTGGTTCTGGCCGAAGACTTAAGCGATCTCCTCCCTGATCTTCAAATGAAAACATTTCTTTCTCGACAATATCCGTGTCCTTTCCGACCGCGCGTACAAACAAGGATGTTGCCTCGAGTATAGGGAGTTCAATCAATTGAAATCCATATGCGTGCGCAAGTGCACGTGCACGACCCGTGATCCATGTCCACAAACGCTCTTCTTGTGGAAGAATATCTTTCATCCCCCGCACTGCTTGCACACGTTCAATCTTCCGCTGCGGTGCAGGGGGTGGTGTTGGTGGTGGTGCCTTTTGTTGTTTCTCTGTCGGTTTCATAAGTCGGATAGGTCTTATTGGTCGTAGAGGTCCTATTGATAATAATCGATACAGTTTTGCTTTCGTAATGGCGCCTCATCGGTGGTTGGCGGCAGGAGCGTATACGTCGGGCTCTCGATAAATCCTGCTTTTGTAAACGGCCACCCGCGGATCCATGCACGCCCGACAATCCACGAACGTTTGATTGGCCCAAAATCCTCGGAGGCAAAACTCACGCACCGATTATCTCCCATCACAAAATATTCATCTGAACCAAGGTCAACCGATACAACGTCGTGTTCGTAAATGCCGCGGGTGAGATACGGGCGCTCGTCAAGATAAAATCCTTCCGGACGTGCGGCATTTTGAATGAAGAGAAGACCGCGACGGAGCTCAAGATGCTCGCCAGGAAGACCGACGACACGTTTAATAAGGTGCGACCCCCTACTTGCACCACACGCGGGCGACGAACATTTAAAAATAATAACTGTGCCGCGCTCGGGCTCTTCGAATCGGTAGGATAATTCATCGACAATAAGATAATCGCTTTCAAAATAGGTAGGCTCCATCGATGCACCATTGACATAAAACGGCTGCACAAGAAAATAGCGCACCGGAAGAATAATCGCGAGTGAAATAATCACGACCTTCATGAGTTCCCAGAGAAAATCAAGCGTGCCCTCCGCCTTCGTAACCGGCTCTGGATTCTCTGCTTCGGGTTGTGCTTTGGGGAGAAAGAATGAGAACATAATAAATGATGGTGGA
Organism: Candidatus Uhrbacteria bacterium; assembly: GCA_016206165.1. Classification (GTDB taxonomy): domain Bacteria; phylum Patescibacteriota; class Patescibacteriia; order JACQSD01; family JACQSD01; genus JACQSD01. The sequence goes on along the minus strand of JACQSD010000018.1, from coordinate 3,823 downwards.
CGATGGTGGATTCGCCCGCGACATCCCGCGACATGGCCGGAGGCCTGCGCGGGTGCGCGGGTCCGCGCGCGAAGACGTCGCGGAAACCAGCGACCTCCCCGCCATGGCGGGGCGCTCTAACCTCCGCCCCTGGCGCCTGTCCGCCTTTGGAGGAGATCAGCCCGGGGCTGAAGCTGAGCTTTCGTATTGTTTAATGAACCTGGTGGATGATGCTGGATTCGAACCAGCGACCTCTGTCGTGTGAGGACAGCGCTCTAACCATCTGAGCTAATCATCCGCACACCGAACCAGCTGCCTGCCCGCCGCGTATGCTGGTGCCTCTGAGCCGGAGCGAAGCGGAGGTTTGATCGGCGGTGCGAGAGGCGGGAGCTAAACGCCCATATCATTGAAACAAAACAACGCATGGGATGTCCACCGTTCTCCATTGACTATACCATAAAAAAGAAAAAGATCAAATACTGCAAGTTTGTCAATATCACGCTTCCACCGTATACTATTGCTATGCCCATCGAACCACCGCGTGTCAATCTCGTCCCTACTGAAGAATCCCCCGAGGAATTGAGCGAGCAGCACACCACTCCACGCAATAAACGAAAACGGATGATCCTTGTCTATGGGGTCAGTCTTTTTTTTGTCATTCTCCTCACCTTTGGCTACCAAATTATCTTTGCGGAACACACGTTCTTCCCATTTGCAAATATCCCCATCTTCCGTGTATTGCGCTCACTTGCACGAAGTGGAGAAATTACCCTCAAAGGAGAAAAAGAGGATCGAATCAATGTGCTCCTCCTCGGCATGGGTGGGGCTGGTCACGAGGGGCCGTATCTCACCGATACCATTATCCTTGCATCGATCCGTCCGTCCACAAAACAAATTTTTCTCCTCTCGATCCCACGTGACCTTGTCGTTCCCCTTGGAAATTACGGCTGGAGAAAAATTAATACCGCAAACGCATTCGGGGAATTAGAAAATCCGGGGAATGGCGCTGCGTTTGTAAGCGCGGCATTAGAAAAACTCTTGCAACAACCAATCCACTACACCGTCCGTGTTGATTTCGAAGCGTTCCGAAAACTCATCGATACCATGGGTGGCATGTATCTTACTGTCGACCGTGCATTCACTGATACACGATACCCAACGGAAAACTATAAATATCAAGTTCTTACGTTCAATGCCGGTCCGCAGTGGTTTGACGGCAATCGCGCGCTTCAATTTGCTCGTTCCCGTCACGGAAATAATGGTGAGGGATCGGATTTTGCTCGTGCACGTCGTCAACAAAAAATAATTGAGGCGGTGAAGGATCGCCTTTTTTCTGTTTGGACACTCACCAGCCCCACCGTCATTTCCACGCTCATCGAAACCTTCGAACAGAATGTTATTATCAATATGAACCTTGGAGAAATGGTGCGATTTGCACGACTCATGAAGAATATTGATACGCGCACAATCAATACGATCGTCCTTGATACAAGTGCCGAGGGGTATCTCACGGAAACGTACTTCGAGGGTGCATTTCTCCTCGAACCACGGACAGGAAATTTTGATGAGATTCGCACGCTCATCACCAATATCTTTGATGTTCAGCCAGTCGTGGTTCGGAAGAAAATAAGCGCGACGCTCGATGTTCGCAATGGAACGAAAATTGAAGGACTCGCACGAACCGTCGCTGATGCATTGAAAAAGAATGGATTTACGATCACAAATGTAGCAAATGCTCCAGACCAACGAATTACTGAAACATTCATCATCGACCAAACGGATGGAAAAAAAGAAGATGCAGTGAGCGCGCTCCATATCTTCTTCGGGGAGCAAACGAGCATTCTTCCGCTTCCACGCAACGACGGGGCGCTGCGCGAAGCAAACCCCTTGCAATCTCCCGCAGATTTCATTATCATTCTTGGGCCGAACCATGCGATACACGATAACGAATAGGTCACCCACTACATCACCTGGAGATGTAAAATAGATACATCTCCAGGTGATGTATGGTGGAAGATCCGCTACAGTCTCAGGATGTATGATCGAAAAATCACTCGCACTCCCGACGGTCGTCCTTGTCGGACGCACAAACGTCGGGAAATCAACACTCTATAACAAACTGACGCACACACACGGTGCGCTTGTTTCGCCGATCGCCGGTACGACCCGCGACCGCCGCGAAGGAACAGTACACTGGGACAATATACAGTTTACACTCATGGATACCGGCGGCATTGATCTCGCACACGCAAAAAAACTTCCCATGAAAAGGCGCCGCGGACAGCGTTTGTCTGGTGATCCGGGATATGAACGTGGATCAGAACCATTCGCAAAAGAAATTGAATTCCAAACCGCACTCGCACTCCCCCGCGCAGCGCTCATTCTCTTTCTCGTCGACGGAAAAGAGGGTCTCCTCCCGCAAGAAAAAAACTGGGCAAGAGCGCTCCAAAAAATAAACATACCAGTGCTCCTTGTTGCGAACAAAATCGATGCCCCAAAGTGGAGGCATCATGTCCATGAATTCTGGTCGCTTGGCTTTGGGGAACCAATTCCGGTCTCTGCTGTGACCGGTGCAGGAACCGGCGACTTGCTGGATCTTATTATCACAAAATTACAAGGGGGGAAATCGCCGAAAAATTTGGCAGCACCGAAGGAAAAGCAAATCCGACTCGCATTGATCGGGCGACCAAACGTCGGAAAGTCCTCGCTCATGAACGCGCTCCTCGGCGAGGATCGTGTTATTGTTTCTCCGATCGCGCATACGACACGCGAACCGATCGACACACAATTTCAATATCGCGACCAATCGTATATGCTCATTGATACCGCGGGGATCCGCAAAGGTGCACGCATTGATCCTGGGCTTGAACAAGCTGGCGTGACGCTCTCGCTTCGTGCACTCGAACGCACCGATGTTGCGCTCTTTGTCATTGAAAGCCATGAAGCACTCGGGAGCCAAGACATGCACATCGCCCGAGAAATTATTGACCGCAATGTCGGGTGTATCATTGTCGCAAATAAGTGGGACCTATTTCAAATGCAGAATGCGAAATTAAGAATGCAAAATGAGGATGCAGTAAAAAAATATACGGCGTACGTACGGAATCATTTCCCGCACCTTTCGTGGGCACCGATTCTTTTCGTTTCTGCCGTGACGAAACGGAATGTAGAGCGTATACTTGATGCAGCACGTGCGGCAGCGCGAGAACGTGAACGGATGATCCCAGAAGCAGAACTCCGCGACTTTATGAAACGACTGATCTACCGCCCCTCTGCGAAGAATAAAAAAATGCGCAAGCCACATGTGTATGGCTTGAAGCAAAAGAGTGCAAGCCCACCAACGTTTGAACTCGTCACCGAGTGGACGAATGTGATGACGCAGCGCGGGAAACAAAAAGGGACAGTGCGAAAATCGTATATGAAGTTTGTGGAAAATCGCCTCCGCGAACGATTCGGTTTTCTAGGGACTCCCATTATCTTCACCGTACGAACAATAGAACACTAGGATCGCGAAAGTACGAATACTGTACGAAATCACGAATTCGTATGTTCGTATTTAATTCGTATTTTCGCGATCCATAAACCATGAAACTCATCATTGGCCTTGGAAATCCAGGGGAGGAATATGTGGGTACGCGGCATAACGTGGGCCGTGAGGTTGTGCGTGCGTTATCCAAGGACTGGAAAGCTGAAAAGAAACTCTTTGCCGAAATTGCAAAACATGATGCCATCATTTTCGCACTCCCCACAACATATATGAATGAATCGGGAAAGGCAGCTGCTTAAATAATTACCAATTACCAATTACCAATTACCAATCTCATTCTTGTCCATGATGATATAG
>JACQSD010000019.1 GCA_016206165.1 Candidatus Uhrbacteria bacterium | reverse complement strand
GAGGTCGCAGGTGCAATTCCTGTCCCCGCAACAGAGTTGTGACGCACGGAACTCGTTCCGTCAGGCGTCAAAAGTGCGAGAAGTCGGTACGGTACCGACTCCCATAGTCGGCTGAAAAAGCGCATAAAATCATATGTGTAATTTTTGGTGCGTCCCATTTTCAACGTATATCCAGTTCCATTCCGATTCTCCCCAAAATCGGCGATTCGTGTCGCAATCGCAAAAAAGTTGGTGCAATACCGCCACGGGTCTGTTCCAGAAAACATCGCAAAATCGAGGTGTCTTGTCTTTGCAAACGGGCGTGCGTCCATCTAGAATGCTCGGATGACCCAAGCCGAAGCGTTGGCAATTTTAAAATCCGGAGCAAATGTATTTTTGACGGGAGAGCCGGGGAGCGGGAAGACGCACACCATCAATCAGTATGTTGCACAAATGCGCTCCTGCGGTATTGAGCCGGCAATCACGGCCTCCACGGGAATCGCCGCAACGCACATAGGCGGATACACGATTCATTCGTGGAGCGGTATCGGCATTCGGCGCGATCTGACGAAATACGATATCGACCGTATCGGGCAGAACAGAAACGTTGTCCGGCGAATCACTAATGCGCAGATACTTATCATCGACGAGGTGTCTATGCTCTCGGCGCGAGTGCTCTCTATGATTGACGCCGTGTGTCGGGAAATTCGCCGGAACCAGCAACCTTTCGGCGGTCTTCAAACTATTCTCGTCGGCGATTTTTTCCAACTACCTCCTGTAAGCAAGCGAGAAGAGGACGAAGAAGCACAAGAATCGTTTTCGCAAGAGCCACCCCGTGAGAAATTCGCTTTTTTCTCTCCCGCCTGGGATACACTCAATCCGCTCGTCTGCTACCTTTCTGAACAACATCGCCAGGAGGACACGATATTTCTGGAATTTCTCTCGGCGGTGCGCCGTGCAACTGTCGCAGAATCGCATCGACATCTCTTGCGTACGCGATATTCGGCAAAACCAAAGAATGGCATAACACAACTATATTCGCACAATGTTGGTGTTAACGAAATTAATGATGCGGAATTAGCGAAATTAGCGGGCGATGTGAAAACATTTGAAATGACAAGTCGCGGCCCGGAGAAACTCATCGCATCCTTGAAACGAGGGTGTCTTTCTCCCGAATTGCTCTCACTCAAAATTGGCGCGTGGGTCATGTTTACCAAAAATGACATTACAACGCATCGATATGTAAACGGTACTCTCGGCATTGTTACCGGCTTTTCTGGTACTGGATTTCCTATCGTGAAAACGAATATTGGCAGAACCATTTTTGCGGAGCCGGACGAATGGCACATTGAGGACGGCGGAAGAGTGCTTGCTCGCATCATGCAGATTCCTCTTCGCCTCGCGTGGGCCATGACCGTGCACAAGAGCCAGGGGATGTCGCTTGACGCGGCGCACATGGATCTTTCTGACACCTTTGAGTACGGTCAGGGATATGTCGCCCTCTCGCGCGTGCGGACGCTTGCGGGGCTTTCTCTTGCAGGCCTCAACGCTCGCGCGCTTGAAGTGCACCCGGAGATTCTTGCAAAGGATGCTGGGTTCCGAGAACAATCGCGGAAATCGCGCGAAGCGTTCAGCTCCATGCCAAAACAAGAACTAGAAACCCTACACAGTAATTTCATCCGCGCCTGCGGGGGAAAGCTTGGAATTGGACCAAAACAGAAAGTAGCTCGCGTTCCTACACTCGAAGCAACATTCGCTCTTCTCAAAAGCCGGAAATCGATTCACGAGATTGCACAGACACGCGGGCTTGTTGAAACAACAATCTCTTCTCACATTTTTGACCTTTACTCAAAAGGTCGTATCGGCCGCGCCGACATTGAGCCGCTTGCTTCTCCCATTCTCAAGAAATCCCTCCCCAAAATCCACGCCGCATTCAAAGAACTCGGTCTTGAACGCTTAACGCCCGTCTTTGAAAAACTCGGCGGTGCCTATTCCTACGACGACCTTCGCCTCGCGCGGATGTTATATCAGGTACCCAAGTAAATCTCCCGTTTGGCATGACTAATGGTTATTGGATATATGCGCATAGAAAAGATGGGGAGTATCCGGAGCATACTTCCCGCGGCGGCAAATGGTTGATATTTGTGGGCGGTCACAATCTATCCAGAATCTGGAGAAGAATTAGAAGTGCAACAGAAGAAGGGAAATTAGGTGGTTTGGCAAAGGCGTCAAAGCATGGTTCACGTGCCCAAAGTCCAAACAACGGAGTCATCTGCGTGTATACCTATGATTGGAAAGACATTCATGATGTAAAAAGAATCCGCGAGGAGTTGAGGAAAATTGGAATAATCCGCAAGATATCCTACAAGACTGACGAGGACACGGAGCGAGGGGTCTATCGCGCAAACAGCAGTGAAGACATAAGCAAATATTACGAGTAATCTTTTCGGCCTATAGAGATGCGGGGAAATGAGCTATTTTTCTTTCAGACAATTTTCGTAGACAGTTCGTGCCTCTTGTTCCGTTTTGAATTCCTGCCGGTCTATTTCGTGAAAAGCAGTTTCTTCGCCGAAATTATGGCATTCAATCTCCTCAAATATGTACCATGAGCCATCGCGGGAAACCTGATACCTGGTAAAGTCGCGCCTCCGGTTTTTCTTCGTGTCGTAGTAATAGAGGATCTCCATATTTTCGCTCACTGCAATAGCATTTGTGACTTTGAGGGTGTGTCAGTAAATGAAAAACCATTTTTCCGATAATACGTCGCACGTTTCTTCCAGAGTTTCTCAAGGATGGGGATACCCGCGTCTCGATAATCGTAGACTAGTTTCGCGCCTCCTTCTCGACGAATACGGCCGACGTATTGCGCGAGCTTGCCGTGGAAGGAGACGGGGAACGCGAGAAAGAGTACCTCAAGATCGGCTATATCGGCTCCCTCTCCCAGAATTTGTCCTGTTGCAATCAGGATGCGGAATCTTCCGCCTTTGATTTTTTGAAGAGCGAACGAACGTTGCCGTGCCGATAAATCTCCCGAGAACATGATCGTCTCAAAATCTTTTCGTAGGTACGCGCGAAGCATCTCCGCATGTTCCTTACGTTCTGTGAGAACAAGACACTTCTTGCCGTTTTTTGCTTCCTGCGCTACGTCGGCAGCAATCAGCGCGTTTCGATTCGCGTCGCTTGAGAGCACCTTGGATATCAACTGGAAATCACGGGAAGTCGCCCCAAAAGGCGTTGCAAGGTTCGTAGTTCGTACGATAACGGCGTCGCCCTCTGGCGCGCTTGCAGATATTTTCGGTAGAGTCCGTATTTCGCTCTTGTCGACGGTGTGTATTACATCGCCGAGATACACGCCGATTAATTTCTCATCATTATATTTGCGCGATGGCGTGGCAGTAAGTCCGAAACGATAGCGGGCCGGAAACTTCGAGACAACGTCTCGAAACATCCGCGATGGCATGTGATGGCATTCATCGATAAGCACCGTACCAAACATTGAGACGATATGGCCGATGTCTTTCATATGCGCGAGTGTCTGAACCATCGCCACTGTTATCGGTTGCCGCGCATCTTTCTTGACCCCGCCAATCTGTCCGATTTTTGTTTTTGGAATGCCAAAACCATGTTCGATTCTCTCCAGCCACTGGTCATATATTTGCCTGCGGTGCGTGAGAATAATCGCTGGCTGGCGTTTACGCGCAATAATCTCGAGGCCCACAAACGTTTTACCCGCTCCAGCGGGAGCAACGAGAATTCCTTGTTCCGCCGCATTGAAGCTTGCTACGGCGGAATTTTGGTACGGTAGCATCACATATGAAGAATTGAGTCCAATCGGATCCAAAGTCTGGCGTTTGTCGATAACCCTGTATTTAAGGGATTGTTCGTCCAACCATGCACATAGTCTCTTCAGAAAACCGCGCGGCACAAGAATTGCGTCGTCGGTCTGTTCCAGCGTCTTGATGAATTTCTTTTCGCCATAAGTCGGGAGTCCCGCCCGTTCTTTGACGACGTAGCCGATGTTGAGAATGTTGAGTTCTTCCCGCAGAAATGATGCTAGATGCGGTGGCACAACAATTTTTGGTAAGGCAATAATGCTACCGAGTGTCATGACAATCGAATTTGAGAAACGCGGGGATTTTGTGGGGTGATCGATTTTCTCCATCGGCGTATCATGCGCAACCAGACCGTTGAGCCGCTCAGGATTTACCCTTTGAATTACGCTTAGGTATTCCCATTGATCAGGTACAGGCTCGAAACTCTTATCTGGGTCGACGAAGATGGTATTGCCGTGCTTGCGCGATTCTCCCTGAAGCGGGAGCGCAATGAGATTGCCAAGGCCTTTGCCTGAAAGACAGTCTTGATTGGGGAATAGTCGATCAAATCCCTCATTCTTTTCCAACGGATCAATACAGCCCGCTTCGCGTAGTAGTGAAAGAAAAATGTGACGGCTCCTGTATGCAGGATACGGTGCGGAGAAAAAGCACCATACGTGGGCTCCGTTTCCTGAGCGCGAGCGTTCCGTCGCTACTGGAAGAGCATGTATCTTGCAGACATCAAGGAATTTTCGGACAGCGTTCTGCCAATTATTCCCGTCAAAATCTGCGACAATGAAATTTGATGTGTTGTCTTGCAGTAGTGGGTAAATGCCAAGAGCTGCCGTACCAATTAAATGTTTCTCAATCCAATCGTCTGAGAGTGGCACATACGATTCTTTATCCTGGTCAGTATAAAGGGGCGCGTATCCACTCACACCACCCTGCCACTTCTCCCATCGCCGCGCGAAGACATCAGTGCGACCTGCGAAGCGCGATATAAATATCTGCACACGCTCTACGCGAGAAAACATACCGTGACTATAACTTCTGGTATCGAGTTGCTCTACCAAGACCAATACGTTTCAAGAGATGTAATTTCACGAGGCGCGCAAGCGCTTGTTTAATTGTCGGTAGCGGTGCAGATTGAAGAATTGAAGATACGTCTTTTGGCGAAAGCGTTTTGCCATCATCGAAGAGTCGCAGAACGGAAAGTTGTTTCTCCGAAAGCATTTGTTCCGGCTCGTTACGCTCGATCAAATATCGTGCAGCTTCCGCTTGTGCGAGCAATGCATCGAGAAGGAAATTAACCCAAGCACTGATATTTTCGCGCTCCGATTTGTGATGTTTCTGCGTCTCGCGAAGAGATAGATAATAGGCATCCTTGCGGTTCTCGATAATCTCCTCCAGAGATACATAGGGAATGTATGCATAACCTTCCTGCAAAAGGAGCAAATTAGTGAGAGCGCGGCTAAGACGCCCGTTCCCGTCGTGGAACGGATGAATTGCAAGAAATTCAAATATGAAATTTGCGATAACGAGAATTGGATGAATCTTTTTTCTATCAAGCGCATCAGCGACCCATACGAGTACATCGTCCATCTCTTTTTTCACTAGGTACGGAGGGGTCGGACGGAACAACACGACCTCATCGCCCTTGTCGTTTCTTGCGACCACAACGTTGTCAGAGGATTTGTATTTTCCTTTTTGTATCTGATCTTTTGAAGCGAAGTGCAGCATAATTTCATGGAACTGCAGAATTTGTCCTTCGGTCAGCTTGAAGGTTTTGTAGTTATCAAAAATCCGCCCGAGCAAGTCGGCGTAACCGGCAACCTCTTCCGCATCTCTTCCTTTTGGGGGCTGTGTTTTCAATCCGCGAATCAAGCGGGCGACATCTTCATCGCTCATTTGCGAACCTTCAATGCGCGTCGATGCGCCGGTGGATGTAATAATCACTGACGCCCTCAGTTGCTTAAGAATATGCGGATTCAGCTTTGAACTTCCGCGCCAAAGGCCCTTCAACTCGTCGATGCGGGCGATTTTCTTGAGCACCTCTGGTGTTAGCACTATTCTTTTGTCGAGTCGGGGATTCATATACAGCTAACACATGCGATTATATCTGATTACATCCGATTGTCAATCTCGGAGAGATTCCCTGGCTTAAAAGCATATACGATGGCAACAGGACTTGCACCAGTGGTAATCCTGCCCCCGCAACAGAGTTGTGACGCACGGAACTCGTTCCGTCAGGCGTCGAAAGTGCGAGAAGTCGGTACGGTACCGACTGGCATAACTAACACAAAAGGCACGATTAGTCGCGCCTTTTGTGTTAGTGCGGTAAAATATCCTCGCCATGGAAACCGAAATTTCTGTAACCTTCTTGCAAAAGGTAGCCCAAGTCTTGGGAGATACTAATAGCGGACTTACCGGCTCCAAGATTGTCGACGCATTCAATGATTATGCGGAGAGATGGAATGTAGGGGTGCCACATCCGGAGTATCCCGGCTGGGAAGTCAAAAGTAAACGTCAGGCCATTTACGAAAGCCTCAGAGCTTTTTCACCACAGCAGCAGTTTCTCATCATCGAAGAACTGTGCGTACATCCTTCTTTCTCGGGCGCGGCACCTAGCAAGGCGGCACGCGCCAATCTCAAGCTCGGACTTTATTCAAAATATGCCCACTTTCGGCCCGAAGCTGAGACAAAGGAACTCGATCTTCCTCTTATCGAGGAAACAAGACACTGGCTCGAGAAGTATTCCGCTCCACTCAAACTCTTCAATCAAGCAAAGCTTAAATACGATCATGGTACTTTCGAGCGAAATGTACTCGATGATCTCCGTTTAGCCCTAGAGCTTTTGTTAAAGCAAGTCCTCAACAACAATAAACCACTGGAGAAACAGTTGCCCGATATGGGGTCATACCTTAAAGCTCACGGAGCATCTCCGCAAATAGGTAACATGTTCCAAAAAATGCTGGACTGCTATACCAACTACCAGAACGATTACGTGAAGCACACAGACAAGCTCAAGGAAGAGGAGGTCGAGTTCGTATTCGAGATAACGGCTTCGTTCATGAAGCATATTATTCGGATCTCTACTGACGATAGAGCGTGATTTTTTGTCGTTGACCACAATCTTTCCGCGGACTTGCCACACGGCGTGGAAAGTATAGCATAGTTGAATATACAGAGTCGGAACCACGTCCGAGAGAATATGAATATGAATATCTTAATATCAACGGTGAACGCGGGAGTAGTTATCTGGCTTATGGTGCTGACGTTCGATGACCCAAGTGATGGTTTGGTAACCGGCGGTTTAGCCATCTTGTTCTGTCTGAACATATATCTTCTTTCTTTTGCTCAGAAAGGAAATGACTGGTTGAGCCTTTTTCTCAAGAGAAAAGCGTTGCAAGAAAAGAAAAGGATAGAAGACCTAGAAACAAATAAATCATGAAGAACTTTCTCAAAGAAAATTGGTTCTTACTTATCACGGCTCTTTTCCTCGTAGGTGCACTCGGGAGCTGGCCGTACGGGTACTATCAGCTATTGCGCTGGATAGTTTGCGGCGTGGGAGCTTACAGCGCCTACAAGGCTTATGAATTAGGCCGTACTGGCTGGGCTTGGACATTTGGAGTAATCACCATCTTATTTAATCCGATACTTCCTTTCTACATGCAGCGCGAAACGTGGCAAGTCATCGACATCGTTGCCACCGTCCCTTTTCTTGTCTTTCCTTTCGTTAAAAAATAAACATGTCTAAGCAGATTAAGAATATTTTAATTACAGTGGTTGTCATATGGGTTGGATATCTTCTTATTGTAGGGGAAATTAACCAACGTAAAGCGTCTACGGAATTTTGTAAGCAACAATGTAATTACAACCCTGAAACTAAAACATGGGCAATAAATCTAAAGTGGTTTCTTGATGAAAATCAAGTAGAATCTCGGATGGAAACAGCGAAATCTTTCCCAGAGAAAGAGTTTGATGGATGTATTAGATACTGTAAAGACCTTGAGGTTGAATATAAGTATTTAACCCAGTAGAAATATAAAGTGACCACATTAATATATGAAAAACTGGCTAAAAGAGGTTTAGAGAAATAATATGAATAATTTTTTTATAAAGGCGGTAAGTTTGCCAATACTGATAATTACTCTGTATTTCATTGCTTCTCTATTTCGCTCAGACCCTGCTCCTACAACCTGTAGATGTCTGGAGGTTGCAGGCGATGAAAGTAATTTCGTGTGCTATACACCAAACGGAGAGCTTGATACTAAGGGAGAGTGCGTAGGACCGAAGACTTACACAAAATAGATGTGTGTGGGGTGGGTGGTGCTTCAAATAGGTTAGCTAATAGGCAAGGTAGTGGGTACTCGTCGTGCCTTCGCTATGCCGGGTGGCGGGGGGGGGGGTGGCTTGCTTAACTTAATGACTAGAAGTATCTTATACACCCCTAGCGTTAGAGCACATGCACCCTTCATGGATACTTTGGTACAATTAACGGGAAAGCCTATGGAAGAATATAGAAAAGACTTCGACTCTGTACTGCTAATGTACAGCGTCCTAAAAAGGCTTGGGAGTGGGGAGGTTGATACCTTTCCGCAACGTTTGCGGTCACAAAAGACGCAATACCTTGCGCAGACTTTTGGTATTTCACCCGTGTACGACTTCAATCTATACTTCAGAGGACCTTATTCTCCCTCCCTCGCTCATGACCTCTTCAAGTTGAGGACTGAGAAGACTAAACCAACGTTGGAGAAATTCACGCCCGATGAGTTAGAGGGTAGGTTTAAAAAGGCGGCCTCCTTCCTCAAGGAGAAAAGTATCAGAGAGTTGGAATTAATCACGACTCTTCATTGGTTACAGACAGTTGCCAAGTTATCTGAAGAGTCTGCCAGCAAGAAACTGCGCACGATAAAAGAATCTAGTCAGGAAGAAACAGAAAAAGCAGAATCTTATGTAAAAGAACTATGCCAACTCTAAAAAAAATAAGCGAAAAACAAATGAGGCAGATTGTACCGGCTGCTGATTTTGCCGTTGTCAGTAGATCGGGGGAGCATGTATTTTTGGTAGAGGTTAAAGGACCGGTTTCTAAAACAGAACCATTAGTGAATGTTGAAATCGCTCTCAGAAAAGGTGAGCGTGTTGGTCTCTTCTCTTCTGAGTATGCCAGCCCCAATAGAACCTGATGATGCGAAAGAGCGCTGGTATTACGACGCCTGCACTTTGGATGGAGGTAAAAGTGCTTACGCCGAAATGTTCAGTACACACAATCCTATCCATCCAGTGATCAGTCATTTATCTTTTGGGGAAGCGTACGCCGCCGCTCATCTGAAAGGCGAAGCGGCAATAGGAGGATTTACTTCGCTTATGCTTGCACTCAGGCCATTCGTTTACGTAGTACAGAATGATGGCAGAGATGGAATCCTACAAAGAGTGCGAGAGCAATTTCCTCGGCTTACAATTACCGATGCAGTACACGTGGCAACTGCTATCGAGAATCGGTGCGTAGTCATAAGAACAGTTGACCCTGATTTGCTCGGCCTGCCACCTGCCGAGTTAAACGCGCTCGGAGCAGAATTCGGTTTACCGCATCTATCGGTAACTGAAATGATTTTCCGACACTAATTGCTTCCAGCAAATGAGGTCTGGCACTCGTCAAACCACGAAACAATCTGGTGCCAAGCCCGTCCAAATTCTGGTACGGTACCGCCAAGGCCATTTTTCTCTCGAAAGTCGTGAGGAATCTCTGAAAGGTGCTTAAACCAACCCATACCGGCAGGCATCGTCCGCGCATACGACTGATAGGTCAAGAAACCTTGTGGTGCTTGACCGGTGGGGTACGGTATCGCCACGGGCAACAGAGGAACCGCCGTAAGGCGGTTTTTCTGTTGCGGGGAGAAAAGTGCCTGCGCACTTTTCGTCAGGGACTAGAGGGCGTCTAATACTCGCTCTTCG
>JACQSD010000016.1 GCA_016206165.1 Candidatus Uhrbacteria bacterium | reverse complement strand
GTGAGTGGAGTACGGAAAAGAGCAAGATCCCCAGTTGTTGTTTCCGAATGCCACATCCAATCGCCACGCCCCTCGGATCGGACCAGGACGTTCAGATAGCCATCTGCTTCCTTGAAAGAGAATTGATCAATAGGAGAGCCGTCTGCGCGGAGCACGGTTGCAGCACCATCGCGGAGGTCGATGCGATAGACGTACGCATTGGGTTCGGGTTTTGGGTGCGTGCCACTACATTTTATTCCGAGGATTCCCCCAAGGCATTTCATGTCGGATTCCTCCACGATGACCGTATGCCGAGGCGTCGACTCCGTCATCCAGAGATACACCGCGTTTGGTGAAACATAGAAATTGCGTGACGATGGGCCGAGTACTGCTTTCGCGCGGCAGTCGAGTTCTCCTTTGAGGTCACACATGACGACCGTGTGGAGCGCAGGGGAGAGATCTTCTTGGAGTGGTTTATAGATGTCGACTTTTGAAAGGATCGAACGTTCTTCAGTTTCGTCTTTTGCGATCCACTTTTTCATTGCAGGGAGATGAACATCGGCGCGGTCATCTTGCCCATAATAATTGCGGAGAAAGTAATACGGCATGTAGAAGACGAGTTTGCCATCGACAAGCCGGCTCGCGTAATTGCGCGAAGAATAGTAGTCATTTGAATCAAGGAAGTATGTCCCTTCGTGTGTGAGTGTTCCATTGTCTGCGAGGCGGAAGAGCCCGATTTCTGTAGCACTTTTTTGGTAACTATAGCCGATGACAATGACACGATTTCCATCGATCAAAAGTTCGTCATACCACGATGCAGGAGTCATGCCATCAGGATACGCATTTGCACGCGCAACAGAGGTGAGCGTTGGTTTTCCGGCGTCGGTTGTTTTTACCACGAAGAGGCGGCCGCGGCGAAGGATGACGAGGTAATCTTTATACGCTTTCACAATATCACCTTCGTCGACACCTTGCTCTTGGACATTCGTGATCGAATCATTTACTGGGGAAGAGAGTGAGGATTCTGTGGCAATATTGTTAAAGCCGAGCGAACCGAACAGCAATCCCTTTTGTGTCCCCCTTATTTTCTGTTGCTTCTTTTGTTTTGCGATAAGATCGGCAACGTAACGATCAAATTCTTTTGCCGATGCAAATTGTACCATGACTTTCTTTTTCTTTTTTGGAGTGAGTATCTTCGGAATGCCGCGCAGGACATTCCAGATTTTACGCGCGATTGACACGTCTGCGCTCGCGAATGGCGTTGCTGCAGCGAGCGGTATCGTCGGCACAAGCATGCTCACGAGGAGGATGACGGCAAAAATGCGTCTGGTCATAAACATATGTGTTTGGTCAATAATTAAAGCGTTTCGGCTATAGAACGTCGGAACGCCATATTTTATTACTGCGCCGCCCGAGTACCCCGCATAACGTCGGGGACGAAGGGCACTGGGGAGGTATGTCGGCGGAGCCGACTCTGCTTGCAGCAAACCCGCCCTGATACCCTGCGCTTATGGCGCAGGGTCGGGTTTACACGTTCAATTATTCGACAATGAGTTTGCCAACCATCCCCATCTGCCGATGATTGCCGACGCTGCAGTAGTAGTCAAACGTGCCTGCTTTGTCCGCGGTAAATTCGATGACGTCCGCCTCCCCTGTATTTAATTTTTTTGTGCGGAGATTGAATGCATCGATGACCCAATCATGGAACCCGTTTTCGCTGGTAAAATTGACAAGGACACGCGCCCCCCTTTTTACACGAATTTCTTTTTGCGAGAAAGAGAAGTTTTTTCCCGAAAGTGAAACTGTGGTCACTGCGGGTGTTATGGGAGTATCGAGAGTGGGTTTTTCGTCAACACCAAGCGTTTTTTCTGGTGTATTTGATGTTGGCGCAGAGGATTGTGTCGGAGCAGCCGTTGGAACAGGGCGCAGAAAAAACCAGATGCCCCCAATGAGCACAACTCCAATGAGCAGTCCAAAGAGATATCGCATAGAGTCATTATGTTAATGGTGAGGTTGTTTTTGTTTTTTCGTTCATGTGGAGGACGACAAGCGCAATCGCGGCGAGGATAATTGAGACATCGCGGAAGGTGATATCGAATGCGCTGCCGTTAAAGACAATGATGCCGGCAAGCGCACCGATTGCCGCGAGTGTCGGGAGGATAGGGTTTTTTAAAGTGAGAATGCCGAGGCCCATGAGCATCTCGATAACACCGAATATAGTAAGGAACATTGTTTTGGTCACATACCATGCC
>JACQSD010000017.1 GCA_016206165.1 Candidatus Uhrbacteria bacterium | reverse complement strand
GGGGTGAGAAAAAAGAGGGCAGTGAGGTGCGTCACTGCCCAGCGGATGTTTTATATCAAGAGGGGCTCCGCCATTACCTCTCTTGAGAGCACAGTGCCGAGCTAGCCCGGCTGCTGCGCGGGTCGGGTGCCCGAGAAGGGCTTCGCGCATTTCTTCATGGCGTTCTCCTTTCATTTTGTAACCAGATCCTCCAGACGTCGCCAATTGGGGATCTGGCGGCACTCGCCCGGAAGAAAATAGTACCTTCTCGAAATCGAACTCCAATGGAGTTTTGGTTCGCGAAAAAGTGGCGACGACTTGCCAATGTCCATCCGCACCAATAGACACCGGCAAGCAACATAGCTTCCTGTACTGTACGCGTCGGAGCGATTTGCGCGTATCCCATCGGCCATCGGTAGAAACCGAAGTCCGATGGATTTTGCTGATTTCGCATGATCGCGTTCGCTGGTGGATTGTAGAAACTCCAACTCACCGTGTCTGGCGCACATGCACGAAGCAATGCCATGAGCATCCAGAAGTCCTCCTCTGTACTTCCTGGAAGATCGAGCATCACGAAAGCAATGCTCTCAATTCCTGCATCCCGCAAAGCATGAAATGCAGTGATGCAGGCCTTCTGGTATGTCGCTTGCACGCCCCTCTTGAATACGGCGAGCTGCTCAACAGATGCGCTTTCCACCCCCATAGCAATGCCATTGAGTGCACGCAATTGTTTGAGAACACCCGCATGTTTAGCCACGAGTTCTGGCCGATCCATACCAAGCCATGTCATACTATGGCGCGCAACCATTGCATCAAATGCGATGGTTCGGTTTGGATCAACGAGGGTTAAATTATCAACGCACCAGAGTCGCTCATACCCATAAGCCTTCGCAACGCAGAGCTCTCTTTCGACGTCACCGAGTGGACGTTCTACCCATCGCGACCCCATGACCGCGGTACAGTAGCTGCAATTCCAGAGACATCCGACGCCGTGCCCGATGATCGGATATCGACCGTCCGATGCATGACGATAGTGCTCATGAGTCGCTGCGTCGAGAAGATCGAGTGCTGGTATTGGGAGATATGCCGAAACCTGCGCTGCTCGAATGTCTCCTTGTTCACGCTCGAGAATTCGCTGAATCACTTCAGGGGTGTGTCCGTACCCGCGGACAACCGCATGAACCGATAGTCCGAGAGCAGAAAACTCCTCTATTCCGACCTGGAGACACACATTCCCGCCGAGAATAACGTGTGGCACGTGCGGAATATTGCGCCACTGCTCCTGCTGTGCTGCGAGCACACGTATACATGGCTCAATGTTTCGTATAGTGTGGCATGAGAGCAGGAGAATGTCGGGTCTCTGTGTTTCGTGCTGTACGACGTTCTGCCACTCTGCAACAAATGTGAGATCAAGACAGCGTACACGATGTCCGCGCGCACGAATTGCTGCAGCGACGGCAAGCGGACCAACGGGAAGCATGGCAGTCTCAGGAACGACTCCGCGCCCATCGGCGTCAACGACATACGGCGGGATCACCAGTAATATATCCATTACCGGCCTCCTTTTATATGAGAAGTTAAAACATCCTTCCACCCTTCGGCACTTTCTTTGTTGGCTGCAGTAACACCACTCCACCATTTCCGTCCGGCAAACCAAGCGTGAGCACTTCGGACACGAATGGACCGATTTGTTTTGGTGGAAAATTAACCACCCCAATGACGAACTGCCCAAGGAGTTCGTCTTTTGTATAGTGTTTGGTTATTTGCACGGATGATTTCCTAGTCCCAATTTCTACTCCAAAATCTATTTCGAGTTTATATGCTGGTTTTCTTGCTTGAGGGAAATCTTCTACCTTGATAACCTCTCCAACTCGTATATCCACCTTTTCAAAGTCTGGATACTGAATCATATTGGTAAACTCAAAACTTATTAGATTTTCAATGTACAATTTGGTAGTATAAAGAGTTATTCTTTATATGTCATTAATTTCGTCGTTCTTGACGAACATAAAATGTGTTATTTGTTTAAACTATTGACCATCTCGATAAAATAATGCTATAATGACGACGGATAATTCGTCACTCTATGAATTTGCCCATTGAACAAACACTTCAACGGCTTGGATTCTCGCGCAATGAGGCACGAGTATACGTTGCCGCGCTTGAAACGGGCGTGTCTTCTGCACAAGAAATCGCGAAACGCGCAAAGCTCAAACGAACAACAACGTACTCTATTCTCGACTATCTTGTGCAGCGCGGTGTCGTTGGTAAAACTGAACTTCGGGGAAAGGCTCGCTTTCTCGCAGATCCACCGAGCAAGTTACTCTCGCTGCTCGAGGACATTCACAGTCAAATCAAAAAAGAGCTCCCACAACTTGAGGCGCTCTATAATAAGCATGAAACGAAGCCTAAGATTGTCTTCTACGAAGGCAAAGGTGCTGTTCAAAAAGTCTACGATGACACGCTCCTTGAAAAGCCAAAAGAAATCCTGGAGTGGAACACGAATGAGTATTTTAAATTTGATCAGTATCGCGTTGATCCAACATACATTGCAAAACGCATGCACTTAGGAATCCGCGCACGTCGCCTCGCGGGTAGTGGGTCACAGTGGCACGTAAAACACAAAAAATACGATGCTTCTGAGCTTTCGGAAACGATCATTGTACCGAAAGAAGTATTCTGGCCAGAGATTGAGGTAAATATTTACGGAAACAAAGTTGCGTTTCTCAACTACACAGAAGAAATGTCGCTCATTATCGAGAGTAGGGCGATCGCCGACGCAATGAAACAAGCATACGAACTCTCCTGGCGTGGCGCAAAAACAGTGGAGGTAAAGGAATAGCGAGTAACCTTTGAATAACGATACAAAAAGAGGGGCACGTGCATCAGTATAGCCCCTCTTTCTTTTTTCTTAAATTATTATTTTCTTAACCCAGCCCACAACATCATTTTTTTATCCATTCATCCATGTACTAATGTATTAATACATTGATACAAGAAAAAGATAGTGTGAGGATTTGAAATAAAACGAAAACCGGCGGGTGGGAGCTCCTTTTCTCCCCCCGCCGGTTGTTTTTTGTGTCCTTACTACTTCGCCTTCTTCGCGAGGAATTCCCGCCCTTTCCCGACCTCCGTATTGATCGGAACACCCGCGGCACAGAGCGAGCACACGGCCTCGTCCCATGCCTCGAGCTGGATATTCACAAGCGCAGAAAACCGCGGCGGAGCTCCCACGTCGAGCGCAGTGACGCCACCGCGATTGCAAAGCGCACCGAGCCCGACGACGTATCCGTCGGTCGCACGGACGAGCTCGACCACCTTCTTGGCTGATCCACCGGTGGTGAGCACGTCCTCGACGACGAGCGCGTTCTTGCCCCGAACGAGTTTGTCGTAGCCACGCGTGAAGGCAAACCCGTTACCGTCGTTCACCTTCTCGACGAACACCGCGAGCACTTCATGTCCGAGAAAGTTCGAGAGATGCCATGCCACCCACTGCGTGAGCACAACACCACCGATCACCGGGCCAACGACGACGTCCACGTCGGTATCGCTGAATCCCTGCGCGATTTCTCGACAGAGATGCGAAGTAGTCCCGGTATGCGGGTAGATTGCATCCTTGTTGACATACGCCGAGCCATGCATGCCCGATGCGTACACGATGTGGCTGTCGGTGATGACTGCGCCGACGCTTTGAAGCATCTCATGACCCATCCCCTGACTCATCATGCGCCTATTCCTTCTTCATCAGACATTGGTTGATGGCATCGTGGAGCTTCAGTGTCTCACGCCGGGCTGCTTCCGCGCAGTCCGGACCACTCGATGCGAAGATGATGCCGCGGGAGGAGTTGATGATCATGCCCTGTCCGTGACTATCTTTGCCCGCCGCGACGGTTGCTTCGAGATCGCCCCCCTGCGCACCGATGCCAGGAATGAGGATTGGCATATCGCGGACGATCTGACGCACCTCGCGAAGTTCGTCCGGGTACGTTGCCCCAACAACGAGCGCGCAGTTCCTGTTCTTGTTCCACTTCCGAACAACATGACGCGCGATGTACTCATAGAGTGGCATCGTACGACCACCGTCATCAGGATACGCAACATTCGGAATCGACAAATCTTGAAACTCGCCCGCGCCCTTGTTCGACGTACGGCAAAGCACAAAGATACCCTTGTCCGCCCGCTCGAGGAAGGGAAGCAATGCTTCCTGCCCGAGATACGGGTGCACAGTGATCGCGTCGGCCTTGAGCACATCGAATGCAGCCTTCGCATACCCTGCATTCGTGTTCCCGATGTCCGCACGTTTCGCGTCGAGGATGACGGGCACCCCGGGCGCACGCTCGTGGATGTACGCGATCGTCTCGCGGAGTGCACGCCACCCCGCCTCGCCATGCACTTCGTAGAATGCACTGTTCGGCTTGTACGCGCAGACGAGGTCGTGCGTCGCATCCACGATCAGTTGATTGAACGCGATGATCATCGCGTCGACTTGTGGCCGAAACAGACCATTCGGGATCTTCGTGGTGTCGCTATCAAGCCCGACACACACGAACTTGCCCTCTGCCCACCGCGCCCGAAGCAATGCAAAAAAGTTTCTGTCGCTCATCACTCCCCCTTATGGTTGAAAGACCCGGAATTCTATCAGAGTTGTTCTGATATTCCTCAAACAAACTCTATCGTACTCTATGAAAAATGAAAAGTCGATGGAACACGCCACCACAAAATAGCAATACACCGACACCTTATCACCAATCACATCCCTCATTTTTCTCCATCCTACCTTGTATTAATGTATTAATACATTAGTACATAAAAATGCGGGGTGAAAACCTAAAAAAATTAAAAACTCGGAAAAAATACATCCCTACTCGATGACATTTTCTATGTCTTTACTAATTTTTGTTACAACATCCGTTGATCCGTCAAAAAATTTAATCTTTTCTAATTGCTGAGTAAGTTCTTGGCTGCTTAATCCGATCATCGGGGCTACTGCACGAATAAAATCTTTTTTATCCTCTCCATATGCTCCTGTAGATTCATGCCAGATTTTTCTTATTTTTTTTATCTCATCCCCGTGTTTTTCGATAAAGTCCTTTTTCGCGATCAGGACATCGGCGAACACCGGGTACTCCTTACTTGATGCAATGATGTGTGCTCTCGATAATTCAATCGCTTTCGAAAGCCATGGCTCCCACAACACAGCTGCATCAACGCTTCCATTAATTAACGCCGCGCCGATTTCATCACCTTTCATATCCCAAATAACAACATCGCGCGGTTGTAACCCGTTCTTATACAAAATATAATTCAAGAAAAACTCGCTGATCTCTCCCTTTTCGATCGCAATCTTTTTCCCTCTCATACTTTCAACGGTTTTATAATTTCCGCAACTAATCAAGGCGTCACCACCATGCGAAATATTGAGCCCGGCGATAATCTCCGCGCCCGGCGCTTCTTTTATTAAGCGAAGGGCTACATCCACGGTAACATTAAGAACATCAATGTGATCGGATTTCCAGTATTCAATTTTTTGGCGGTTATCGCTAAAGGAAATGAGTTCTACAGGAAGCGCGTATTGATCAAATAACCCCTTGTCCTGCGCGTAAAAGAACGGACTATTGCCGGGCCAAAAATAAAGACCAAGATTGATTGCGCCGCGTTGCGCGGGTTCCCCTTCGGAAAGCATTCCTTTGATTGTTTCTGAACGAATGATGTAAGACAATGTTCTGCGAATTTTTTGAAATGCTTCGTCAAAACGCAATGTTGATTTACGCGGATACGTAAATGGAATATCCAAAATCTCCCGAACAACTCCTGGTCTTGTTCCCATAACAACAATGCGTCGTGATAAAAAAATTGCTTCTTCAATGTCATGTGTAATAAAAAGGATCGTCTTCTTGCCTTCCGCCCATAATTCCAAAATCAACTCCTGCATCTGGTGTCGCGTTTCAACATCGAGCGCGTTCAACGATTCATCAAAAGCAATGATATCCGTATTCTGGGCGATGGCACGCGCAAGCGCTACCCGTTGTTGCGTCCCACCCGAGAGCCGGTTCGGATACATCGCCTTATACTTTCCGATCCCGACACTTTTAAGAATCTGTGTGACGATCTGTTCTTTGTTTGGTACTGACTCTTGTACTGCAGTGAGAATATTTTGTTCAACGGTCAGGTGGCTAAAGTTGGCATGCTGTTGCGAAACATACGCGATGCGTTTATTTTTTAACCATGCGTTCTGCTTTTCTGAATCAATACGTATATCACCTTGATCAGGTGTTTCTAAACCGAGAATGCAGCGCAGCAACGTGGTCTTCCCGCAGCCAGATGGCCCGAGTATTGCAATAATTTCTCCTTTTTGTACGCCAAATGAAATGTCTTCCAACACTTTCTTGCCATCGTATGATTTACCGATTCCTTGCACGTTGATACTCATCATAACTATTTCTTATATGGGAAAAACCACGTATAGCTTTTTCTAAAAAGGTAATCGGATATAAACCCAATGATCCCCATGATCAATATACCGACATAGACATTTGCGGTCAGAGAAAATCTCTGCGCTTCTTTAATCATGTGACCGATGCCGGTTTGTGCGGCCACCAACTCTACAATAATCACATACGACCAGCTCAACCCTAACGAAATACGCATATTGTCATACATCTCTGGAATTGCCGATTGGAGCTTCATTGCGAGTCTTTGGAATGTCGAGAAATGGAGCGAATATGCCAAATCAAAATATTCTTTTGGCACATGCATCAGATTACTTTCAAACAGAAGAACCACTTGAAAAAATGTTCCGATAAACAGCAGTACGATCTTTGCCTCCTCGCCGATTCCGAAAAAAAGAATTGTGAGTGGAATCAAAACCGGAACAGGAATATACCGCACGAAGTCAATGTATGGAATAAGCAGCTGCTTCAAGAACCGGGATTCTGACATGACCAATGCGAGTGGCAAGGCAATAAGAATTGACGCGCCGAATGCAACCATGACGCGCATCACCGTTGCGAGAACATCAATAAATAAGTTCCCTTCTCCGAGTGCGATTGCAGCATTGATCACTTTAATCGGCGACGGCAAGAAGAGGGGGTCGATGAGTCCTCCGTATGCAGTAACGAAGTGCCACAACCCAAACAAAAACAACGCGAACAGGCCGGCTGGCCAATACGTTCGCGTCGTTTTTGTTGCATCGGTAATCACGCTACTTGATGTTTTTGATGATTGCATCAGTTAATTTGTCGTGAGACTTAAGACACATGTTCGTATCACCATTCTTTTGGAGAATGCGACAAACGAGATCGTATGTCGTATACACATTCGTCGAATTATTTTGATCGAACAACTTCTTATTCTCCTCCTTGCTCATCCAGCTCACCCCAGTCTTAAAGTCTTCCATTTCTGGAACGGAAACAGTAAATGCCTTTGCCATGATTTGATACGCATCGACATGATTGGTATCGATATACTCGAGCGCCTTGAAATAACCAGCCGCGACCTTCTCGAGCGCTTCTGGATACTCCTTTGCTAATTTTTCATCGGCAAAGAGTAAGTCCTGTACCAACCCCGGGATATCTGCGCTTGATGCAAAAACTTTTGACCCCGGACGTGCCTTCACACTCGCGGATAAAGTCGGTTCCCAAATTCCCGCTGCGGCAAGTTTCCTCGCAGCAAATGCGTTTCCGGCATCGGTCGTTGGCATATCCTGAAAATCTAAATCCTTCAATGTCATCCCTTCTTTATCGAGCAAGTACTGGAGCACAAGATATGGTGGGAAGCCTGGTTCCGCACCAACTTTTTTACCGCGTAAGTCATTGATTGAGCTGACGTTTGCATCCGTAGCAAAGCCGTCAGCACCATGTGATTCATCGACAACGAGGAAACCAATGCCGGTGGGCGCAACATCCTTGACTGATTGATAAATATCGTAGGTCGCGGCGTACATATTGACATCACCGCTCCGCATCGCAGCACGAATATCACCAATTGATTCGATGCGGACGAGTTCGACGTCCACGCCATCAAAGAAACCTTTTTCTTTTGCTACATACAGTGGCGCGTATCCCGGGAATGTGACCATCGCGATCTTCACTTTCGGGAGCGCAGTACGATCCGGATTAACTTTCTTAAAAAGAATAAATCCGCCCACACCGAGCACAAGAACGACGATGATAATGCCGATTGATAAATTTTTCTTCATAACGATATGTTGTTAATGGTTAACTCATTATAGCGTATATAGACCGTAAGGAGAACTGCTGCTGTGTCGTCTGGATTTTCAAAGTGCCATGTCTCCATCGTTACCCCCCCCACTGCAAATGACCTTCATGAGATCATTTCGAGTAGAGGGCGCAAGCATGGTGCACGCTTGCGCCGGTGGTGGTTGGTCATTACGCGGACCAGCCTTACGCGCCCTGGACCCTTGGGAGCCTTAACATGGCCTTGAGTAACGCTCCGGAATTCCGCGGGTTGAGATCCCCGCAGTGATTCGCGAAGCGCTCGAAGGCTTGGGGTTCGCAGCCCAGCCCTTTTCCAGTCTGGAGTACGCAACGATGGGCCTCAAAGCCATCTTTGCTATTCTCGAGACAAGACACCAAACTCAGTAACGCGAGCATTTCCGTATCATTCCTGTTCATGTTCTTCTCCTGGGAGGGTTGTGTCAGCGGATCGATACACTTCGATGCTAACCGTGAAGTATACTGGAACGACAGAATAACGTCAATACTTATGACGCTATATAATATGTAAAAAGCTATATTTACTAACACATTCGTGCTTTAATAAAATATTGTTGTCAGAACTATTGACGTTTTCTATGCTTTGCCGTATACTAAAATCATGGACGTACCACAAGCGCTTCAAACTATCGGACTCAACGAAAAAGAGACGGCGACATACCTCGCCTGCCTTGAGTTAGGGCAAGATGGCGTGGCACGGATTGCGCGGAAGGCGAACATTAAACGTCCGACTGCATACCTCGTTCTTGAATCACTCCAAAAACGAGGACTCATTCATTCTGTTGTTAAAGGAAAGCGAACACTCTACGGCGCAGAAGAGCCAACAAAGCTCCTTGGTATTATTGCGGAAAAAGATCGTGCACTCCGAACAATCCTCCCCTATCTTGAAGCAATCAATAATCGCAAAGTTGAAAAACCGGGCATTCGTTTCTATGAAGGCAAGGCCGGTGTCCTCCGCATCTACGAAGAAATTTTTAGGGGCAAAGAAATTCGTCTTTGGGGATCTCTAAACATACTGCCAAAAGAATTCCATCCGATCCTTGAATCATTCGTTGAGAAACAGAAAAAGGAGAGACCAAAAATATTCGATCTGCTCACGGATACGCCTGCTGATCGCGAGTACGCGCGTCGCGTTGCCCGCAGTGGATATGAGATCCGCTTCTTTCCAAAAGACTTATACATTGGAACTGACTCTGCAGTTTTTGATAACAAATTTGCCTTTATGGCCTTTGCTCCAGAACCACATGGTTTTATCGTGGAAGGCGAGGAGATGACAAAATCATTTCGTTCACTCTGGGAACTTGCCTGGCGCGGGGCTGTACCGTATAAAAAAAGTGAATAACTTTTGGATAAGCAGAGGACATCCTGTATATAGATAGACTTTTTTCGCATGCTGTGTCAGAAAATTGATCGCGACGCAAGTTGACAGCATTCCCCGATCGCAGGATAATTGGAGATACCTCCTTGCCCATTCCTACGCGCTTGCTTCTCAGGATGACAACCTCACACTGAGGAGCTATATGGGTAGTATGGGCAGGGAGGACCAACGCTTTGGAAATTCAAAATCCGAAGCACGAAATCCTAAACGTTTTGTCATTTGAAATTTGAATTTGTTTAGGATTTAGGATTTAGAAATTTGGATTTTCGATTGTGGTGGTCGCTTCCTTCGTGGGTCACGATGGAAAATCGTACACACGCATGAGGCGGTCATTCCTTCGTACCGGAAACTCAAAGAACATGCTCGTTTTGTATCCATTCAGAGCAGCGTGTTCCTGGGCAACCGAAGGCGTGAATCGTCACCGCGTCACGAGACAGAGTGTAGCCGAAGCACATGCGTCTCTTCCCTTTAGTGTAGTGCTCTTCATGACACGAAAGGAATCGAGGACTGATTGATGCGCCCGAGTGACCGCCTCGCCATTCATATTTCACGAATTGCACAGATTGTTGATGTGCACGGATAATCACGGAAATGTAAAACCCGCCAAAGGCGGGTTATTTTATTTAAATATCTTACTCATTCATGTACTAATGTATTACTACATTGATACATAGAAAATGCCCACCCGTCTCATTTGAAACGGGTGGGCCTACTCCTTATGATTCAGGCGTACTCATTACACCGACCACAAACAAGGTGCCCGTTTACACTGACAAGCTTCTTACCACAATGTTTGCAGAAGAATTTTGTCTGTTTGTGCTCCGGTGTCAGATGGCAGTGCGAACACGACAGTTGTCCGTTTACACTTACCAACTCGCGACCACACGCACTGCAATATCCCCACAGCATATCCATC
This sequence comes from Candidatus Uhrbacteria bacterium, assembly GCA_016206165.1. Taxonomy (GTDB): domain Bacteria; phylum Patescibacteriota; class Patescibacteriia; order JACQSD01; family JACQSD01; genus JACQSD01. The sequence continues at coordinate 875 of JACQSD010000017.1, read as the reverse complement.
CTCCCCGATGAGGAACACGCTCCTCCAATCAACGCACTCTCAAGACGCGCCGTACCAATTCCTTGTACTGCTCTTCAATGATGCCGAAATGCTCACTCTCACCAGCAAGCATTCCTTCTTCTGTAATCTCTCCACCGCCGAGTGGCCGATGCGATGGGGAATCGTCACGCCGATACCGACACCCATAACAGCATCGGATAACGCACTGGTCGGGATCCCCATATCTTGCGATATGGAGATTCGTATCCAAACCCACACGACCAAAAAGTACAACATACTGCACATCCTCTGGCTCTTCTGCGGTAACCCTCCATTCAAAAAATAGGAGGAGTTTTACAGGAAGTTTCCGCGCTCTCCAAAAGTCTACGGCGAGTTGTGTTTCGGGGATCGGCGTAGCAATGCCCGCGACGATCTCAAAGATGAGCACGGGCAGGTTATCAAGAATCTCTTTCATGGTTTATCCTCCTCAAAAGTTGCCCTTATGTCTTTATAATAAGCTTAAAGACATATAAATTGTTCGCGTAGCCATTCACGCCTTGAACGTCAAATCCAAGAACACAGCTTATCATCCAAGCAATCTGAAATGCCTGCTTCTGATCATCTACAGGGATCAATGCCTTGTCATCCCAGCCATGGAAGTAGATACTTTCCCAATTACCACCAAGGCCACGCCTAGAAATAGACAATGTTTTTGATGTACCATCAAAAATCAGATGATCACCAATCCGCAGTTTGGTCAGACGACCAGACAAACTCATCATATGACCCCCTTCGCGCATGTGCGCAGATGTTTTTAATGTCCTATCCATTGCTTGAACGCTCTAATATTACATATCGTTAAAAATGTGTGAATACGATTGTCAATAATTACAGTC
>JACQSD010000015.1 GCA_016206165.1 Candidatus Uhrbacteria bacterium | reverse complement strand
TATTCCACGAGCGGATCGCGCTGGCCATAGCCGCGGAGCCCGATCCCTTCTCGGAGTTGGTCAATCGCATCAAGGTGCTCCACCCAGAGCGTGTCGATCGCGCGGAGCAACATGCCTTTTTGGATTTCGGAAAAAACCTCACCCTCTAACCTCACCCCAACCCTCTCCTGTGAGGAGAGGGTGCCATTCATCTTTTGCTCAAGCTCTTCGTAAGCCGTCGTTGCAAGATCGACGAGATACTCGATAATCTTCGTCTTCGCAGCGGCGTCTTGCGCGCGGTTCCCTGCCGCTGCCTTAAAATCTGTGAGCTGTTTCCGTGCTTCCAGAGCAATCGGGAAAATCGTGGAGACGACTTCGTAAATTTCCTGGATATTCCATTGCCGTTCGTCTTCCGCATGTGTGTGAAACGCAACAACGGATTCTATTTCATCTGCGACCATTTCGAGAATCATCTCCCGCAATGCTTCTGGCTTCTGGCTTCTGGCTTCTGGCTCACTCATCTCCAAGATTTCCCTTCGTTTCTTGTAAATCACATCGCGGTGTTTGTTCAAGACATCATCATATTCAAGCAAGTGTTTGCGAATATCAAAATTATGCCCTTCCACCTTGTGTTGCGCAGCTTCGAGCCCGCGCGTGATCATGCGGTGCTCAATCGGCATGTCTTCGGGCACGCCAAGCCGCTTCATCACACTCTTCATTCGCTCTGATGCAAAGATGCGCATGAGATCATCGTCCAATGAAATAAAAAACTGTGATGATCCAGGATCCCCTTGCCGCCCAGAACGCCCACGAAGTTGATTATCAATACGCCGTGATTCGTGCCGTTCAGTACCGACGACATGAAGTCCGCCCAATGCGACGACTTCCTCATGCTCCTTTTGCCATTCTTCTCGCGTTCGTGTTTCCCCTTCGATGGGCTGGCTCGGATCCGGCGGCACTCCACCCAAAATCACGTCCACCCCACGACCCGCCATATTCGTCGCAACCGTCACCGCGCCCTTACGTCCCGCCTCCGCAAGAATCCGCGCTTCTTTCTCGTGCTGCTTTGCATTCAACACATTGTGCGGCACGCCTGCGCGCGACAAGAGATCGGAGAGCACCTCATTTTTCTCAATCGATATCGTCCCAATGAGCACCGGCTGCCCTGTCGCATTCCGCGCCTTCACGTCCGCAATCACTGCATTAAATTTTCCATGCTCATTTTGATAAATCAAATCCGCCAAATCTTTACGAACCATTGGACGGTGTGTGGGGACGACTGTAACATCAAGTTTGTAAATTTTACTAAACTCCTCTGCTTCAGAGGCAGCCGTACCCGTCATGCCCGCGAGCTTCGTGTACATGCGGAAATAATTCTGAAACGTGACCGTCGCGAGCGTGTCGGATTCCTTTTGCACTTTCACTCCTTCCTTTGCCTCGATTGCCTGGTGCAAACCTTCGGAGTATCGGCGCCCATGCATGAGTCGGCCCGTGAACTCATCAACAATAATAATCTCGCCGTCTTTGACGACATAATCTTTGTCGATCTTGAAAAGCGCTTCTGCTTTTAATGCCTGCTCTGCGTGATGTGCAAGCGTAATGCCGCCCGATGTGTAGATATTTTCAACACCCAACCACTGCTCCATCCTGTGAATACCAGATTCCGTCAATGTCGCTGCACGCATCTTTTCGTCAATGTTATAATCCTCGTTCGGGACAAGACGCTTCACAAGACCAGCAAACTGCGCATACATGTTTGTCGACTCTTGTGCAGGCGCAGAAATAATAAGCGGCGTTCGCGCTTCGTCGATCAAGATTGAATCTACTTCATCAACAATCGCGTAATGAAAATCACGTTGTGCTTTATCTGCCAGCCGCATGACCATGTTGTCACGCAGATAATCAAAACCAAATTCGTTGTTCGTGCCATACGTAATGTCCGCTGCGTATGCATCACGGCGCGCAACAGGCCGGAGCGACCCCGCGACTGTCGGATCGAACACGAACGAACTCTCGTGTTGGAGACAGCCGACACTCAAACCGAGCGCATGATAGATGCGCCCCATCCACGCCGCATCACGCCGCGACAAGTAATCGTTGACGGTGACAACGTGCACGCCGCGGCCAGCGAGCGCGTTCAAGGCAACCGGAAGTGTCGCGGTTAATGTTTTTCCTTCTCCGGTTCGCATCTCCGCAATGCCACCGCGGTGGAGCACGATGCCCCCCATGAGTTGCACATCAAAATGCCGCTGCCCAAGGACACGGCGCGACGCTTCACGAACGCATGCAAAGACATCCGGAAGCAACTCATCAAGATCCGCCTGTCCTCCCTCTCCTTCTAGGAGAGGGGCCCCTGGCGGGCCGAGCTGGCGCAGGCCCATGGAGGGGTGAGGTTCACGACTACGGAATCCCTGCATCCGCTCCTTCAACTCCTGATCCGACAACGCCTGCACCTCTGACTCAAGTTTATTGATCGCATCAACAATCGGCTGCATCGCGCGAATCACCCGCGCATTCGGATCGCCAAAGATTTTAGTAAGAAAAGACATAGATCACGGAAACACAAAAAACACAAAATCACGGAATCACAACAATGTTTCTATGATTCATTGATTCAGTGATATTGTGATCTCCAGTGTATCGCAAAACTCCCCTTGACGCAATGGATAATCTATGATATGTTATCGCATTATATAATCAGGTAGTTCCTTACAACAATAAACAGACGGGATGTGGAGGCCCGATTACCCAAATCATCGAGACAAACCACCATGTGAAGGAGTATTTCCGATGCAGAAGAAAGAGCAAGGGAAGTTAACGCAGCGTCAGCTTTTCGATCTTCTGCACATTGGTAGTGTCGATAAATTCAACGACTACCGCGCAAAACATCCCAAGAGAACGATCAACCTAAAAGGAGTTGATCTGCATGACGCTAACCTGACAGAAGTGAATCTGGGTGGAGCAAATCTCACCGGGGCAAACTTCGGAGGCGTTACACTCTTCAGGGCTGATCTCCGTGCTGTCAACGCGGATGATGTGAACTTTACAAGTGCGTCCTTCCATAGAGCAAACTTGGATGACGCTAAACTCACGGCAGCTGACTGCTCAAACGCTGGCTTCTGCAAAGCGAGCTGTAGATTCACGGATTTCTCGGGTGCCAACCTCGAGTCTGCGGACTTTGAAGGTGCAGATCTTGAAGGTGCCGAGTTCGTGCATGCTGATCTCTGGGACACACGAGGGCTATCAAAACGAGCACGAACTAATTACGTCCGTCAACTACAAAAAAGTTGGCATGTAGGTGAACACGGAGGCCCAGTCCTCTACTAGGATAAATCATCAGCACGGCGAGAGAACGTTAAGCACCGCACATCGGTTTCGAGCTCGAGAACCTTCGCGCTCAACAACCGATGTGCGGTTTTACTTTTGAAAAAACTGCCCTAAAACCAGTGAACCCCTTTTGATCCGATCGGATCAAAAGGGGTTCGGTTCTAACGCACAAAAAAATGAGGAATAGACCTCATCATTCAGCATTCTGAATTTTGCATTCACCATTAATAAAGGTATCCCCACGTTTGTAGTTTATCACTATCCTCCCCCCACTTCCCACCTATATCTGTTCTGTAGAACATGTTTTGCAACATAATGTTGTCGACACGATTGTATGCCTGCTTCCGCGCTTCTTCGACGGTCGCTCCAGATCCAGTGACGACGAGCGCATACCCCGTGTCGCCGGCAATCCGCCAATCACCATTATCAATACGCACGTCACCCAAGTGCACACCCTCAAGATTATTTTTCTTGAACAAAATTGAAAGATCATGATAAATCGTCATTTCCGATTTATCATCAAACGGGAATGGCGGCACCGCGCAGACCACACCAATCTGAAATCCTTTTTTTGTTTTTAAATCATACGCCTCGCCCCGCGCAATCCCTGCAAGAAACTCCCCCCATGGGCTCGTGATACCCTCCATCTGAATCGAAATTGTGGGATATCCAAAACGACAGGTAAACTCGAGCGGATAAATTCCGCGTGCGTTCACGATACAATTGATGTCAATGTACCCAACATATCCAGACGCGGCGATCGACTCGCGCATGCGCTCAAGCGTCAGGCGGAAAATCGCATTCGGTGCCGACCAAAAAATGAGCGTGCCCATCTCACCCGTGAACGGCCCAATGTCTCCCGGAAATAATTTCTTGTGCTCGATGTTAATGCAAAGCGGGTAGAC
>JACQSD010000012.1 GCA_016206165.1 Candidatus Uhrbacteria bacterium | reverse complement strand
GTGGAACACCGACCAATATCATAAACTCGAAATCCTAAACTCTAAATTCTAAACAAATTTAAATGTTTAAAATTCAAAACGTTTGGATCATTTGGATTTTGGATTTGTTTAGGATTTAGGATTTTGAGAATTAGAGTTTTTTCCGTTATTGACGAGATCCTGATATTCCCGTCCAATCTCCTTCGCCCGCCGCCACACCATCACTGCCGAGACAAGAAACGCGAGCACAAACCCACCAACCATCATCCATGGCCCTGTCCCCCATCGTTGATCAAGCCACCGACCACCAAGAACAAATAAGATCACAGGCACTGCAATCAATCCCGCAAACTCACCCATAATGCGGATTCCAAAAATCATAAATTGTCGATCCGATGCTGGCATAAGATTTCCCTCTCCTTACCAATATCTCCCTCTCCTCGTAGGAGAGGGGCCCCTGGCGGGCCGAGCTGGCGCAGGCCCAGGGAGGGGTGAGGTTCAATGGGTTACTGTAATGTACTCATCCGCCTCTCGCTCCGCCGCGCATACCTCCGCTTCGCTCCGGCTCTGAGGCACCCGCAAACGCGGCGGATTGATTCCGTGGCGGAATCAAAAATTTAGGTACTATATCGTACTATCGAAAATCCGTCAATCCTCATCTCACTTTCTTGGCTAAAATAAAAGAAAAATCGACCGAAATATCAATATTGGAGCAATTAGCAAATTGTTTGACGTCTTCCATTGCGTACCTTCACAAGGCGCCGTATTTTTTCCCAAAGCACAGCAAGTTCTCTCCCTAATTGTGCGTTTGTCCATGTTCCGTTTTCTTTCCGTTCAAAGAAATGTGCAAACGCTGCGATTGCTTTCTTCTGTATCGCGTCGGTTGCTGGCTTCATGTGAAAGATACCCTCGAGTTCACCCATCTTCCGTACAATATCGACTCGGTTGCGATCCATAAGCTGGTAACGCACTTGCGTGATTGCATCGAGCTGTTCCTGTAGCTCTGGAATAATATTGATGACGCGTTCCACTGGCTCCCCTTTTTCGTTATAGCGGTATACACACTGATCGTAGTTATGTTTCCCATTCTTAAAATACACGCGGCATCCCCAGTTCGTCTCATCTTCAATGACAACTCCGCATCGGTATTGCATTGCAATGCGATCAACTGCTTTTCGGTCAAGACATTTCGAATCTAAATATGGGACGTATTCGTATGGCGGGGTCTTTGATGCATTCTCCCCTTGAACAAACATTTTTGTCTCACGATCATAATACGTCCCCGCCCCAGGATGAAAAAGGCACCGATATTGATCGCACGTCATCATATAGCCGTTGTATCCAGAGTTGCTGCGGACGCGATACGCACAGCCTGTCTTTATTTTCTCGTCGAATGATTGCTCACCCGGCGGCGTCACCAGTGATCCGTCCTGTTGTAAACACATATCCCACTTCACCGAGAATGCGTGATAACTATCAGTCACAGATATTCCTTGCTCGTTCAAAATCAGTTGCCCATCACGATCATAACAATCGCGTGTTTTGAATTCGCAATATCCGCCATCTGGATATGAGCTCGCGTCTGGAAATGTGCATTTCTCTGCATCACAAAATACAAATTCATCTGGATCGGTGTTTCCAGTCATGTGATAGCATGATTGTTTTGTATACCTGGGTTTTGCTTTGAACTCCGGGTCGTACTGAGAATTCGTAAGCCGGACATTGTCTGGATCAACCGAAAGACCCTTCTTCTGTCGTTTCTTGATTGCTCCATCAAGCTTCTTCTGATTTTCTGCAATGATTTCCGCTGGCGACTTCCCGGCATTCGGGTGAACATACGGCGGCGCTTTCTGCGGCTTTGGAACTCCTGCGGCAAACGCAAACCCACTATTGGCGATAAAAACGATGCCGAAAGCCATGAACGATAAGAAAAAATAATGCTGATATCTCATATTCAAAGTATATCAAGAACTCCCATAATCCGCCACTACGCGGTTCAACACTGCCTTTTCGTTTTTTCTTGGTGAAAATAAAACAAAACTCTCCCCACACGCGGCGAGGAGAATTTACTGGCTACTTGCCTGCCCCGCACCAAGCGGAGTTTACCCCGTATGAAGCTTGCTTTCGTGCGGGGCTTTGGTGCTGGGGCGACGCCGGAACACGAAACGGTAGTGGCCATCCCACTGAAACGTCGGCCCCGCCCAGTACCCGCGCAACCAGAGGAAATGCGCACCGCTCTCGACGCCGAACACGTCCGGCACACCATCCGGTTGCGCGATTGGTTTCATTCCAATACGAATGTGGTCACCCATTGGTTGATCAGGATGCGCAAGGCGATACTGGGGGCCAACCTCCGCAGGACAGAGATCGAGACCGAGTTCGTCTGCACGTTTGTAGATTGTTTCTAAGGTCGCGCCATTCGGAAAACCAAGATCAGAAACCGTGAGGACAACAAGATCGCAATGATCAGGAGTTTTGGAGGTAATAAATTCTTTACTGCGAAGCATAAAACGCGCTCCCTCGTTCATTGGCATGTCGCGCTTTTCAATCTCCTGTTTGAGTTCCTTTGCGGTCTTCCCACCGATCGCGAGGCGTTCTTGATGAATACGTCTTCCGGGGAACCTCGTGTAGATGTGTTCGATGGTTGTGGGCAGTTTTTGGAACACGCCCGGCTCGAGCTGGCCGACATATGCTTTGGTGTGTTCACTGATCTGGCTTGGGACATGGGCAATCTCGTCTTTGGTACAATCAAAAAAGACGAGCATGTCGTCTTCAACATTTCTTCCTTGGCGAAGCTCGGCAACGCGCGGGTCTTTTTGGTAGCCAAAACCATCGATCGGCGCATTGATTTCGTAGAGAAAGACGAGGTCGTCTTTGGTGAATGGTGCTTCGTTTTCCCGTTTTTGTTCGAGCGCGGTGACGCGCTTCATGTCACTGCTCTTCTTGCGGTACGTGTCCGCCTCCGTGCCAAATGTTTGGAGTTTGGTATCGAGTACCCCTTGCATGATCGGCTCAAGCCCTTGATGTGGGAGAATGCCCCGGACTTCGGCGATACGGTGGTGTCCCTCCATGCGGATCGCGATTCTCGGTTGTTGTGGTTGGCCACTTGCATCGTTCGTGTAATAGACATAGAAGTCGCCGCTATCGATTTGGGCCGCTGCGGTTGATTGGCCGGCCGTGCACCAGCCCGTACCTTTGTTTTCGAGGGATTGATAAAGTTTCTCTGCGTCGCCTTGGCGTCCGTGCTCGTATTTCACCCACTCGCCTTCCGTCTCCGCGCGGTGCTCTAGGGACGCGGCAAGGGACTTTTGGATGAGCTCGGCATAGAGCGCAGGAAATTTTTTCGAGAATGCTTCTTTGATTTCCGGTTCTTTGAGGTGCTTGTTGTCTTCCCTTACTTTCTCATAGATGTCCGCGATCTGGGCAAGGGGTTCGCGATAGATGTCCGGGTATGGCGCGACGGTTGAGGCGGTGCGCTTTTTGAATTCGCCGTGTTCTTTATCGAATTGCGAGAGTTTCGTCACGTTCCGCCAGACGAAATACTTGAACCACGCCGGATACACGGCGTCGCTGGAGGTGAAGTACTCGATCCATGCGTCGAGTGATGCTCGCTGGTCATTTATGGCGACGTCCATCATCTGTTCGCGGACGTGCTCTGGGATTTCTTCCACCGGCTGACCGCGCTCGCGCGCAACGCGCTGTTGGAGTTCGAAATAGGACTCGGGGAAATTTTCTTTCTTGATGATGAGCGCATCATAAATCTGCTCGCGGAAGAGATCAAGATTGCGTTCACGGGTCTGTTCGTCCGGATGCAAGAAGATGTGCTCGAGGCGATCCATGTATGCCTCGATGCGTTCGGACGGATCATTCGGAATTTTGATCTCCTCTTCCAAGGGGCCCTCCTGTCCTCGAGCGCGAAGCATCTCATTGCGTCTCACTGGGCGTTTTTCCTGACGCTGCACCGCCCGATTTACCTCGGGAGACGTCTGGAGCTCGGGGTTTTTGAGATGGAGTGGATGTTTTTCCATATCCTCACTTTAACAAAATTATTCCACAAGACTACCATATTTCCAGTATCCATTCAAGGTATCGCCTTTCGTAGTGTCTCGATCCCCAGTAATGCGCATTTCATGCGGCTGGGATTCGGAGTGGTACCGAGGAGTCTGACAATATCTTGTTCCGTGATCATCCGTGTCTCATCCAGCCTCCTTCCGTGTATCATGTCTGTGAGCATCGACGCTGCAGCCATACTAATCGCACAACCGCGACCAGTGAAGCGAATATCATCGATGCGATCATGTATGACACGGAGCTGCATGCCAATCTCATCGCCACAAAGCGGGTTCGACAAAAAAGCATGATGCGTCGCGTTGGCAAGCTCGCCAAAATGATGCGGCTCCCGCCAGTGTTCCAAAATTTGTTCTCGATAAAGACTATCGGTCATGCAGCATGAAACATATAACATGTAACAAACCTGTTTTGTGTTACATGTTACAAGTTACATGAAAAAATTTCTCACCTTCTCCAACCCCGCAATCAATGCATCAATCTCTTCCTTCGTGTTATACACCCCAAAACTCACTCGTGCCATTGCCGTTTGCCCAAACTTTTTCACAAGTGGCTCAGCGCAGTGATGCCCCGAACGAATCGCAATGCCCTC
>JACQSD010000014.1 GCA_016206165.1 Candidatus Uhrbacteria bacterium | reverse complement strand
TTACAATATTATGTCCAAAATTATTGGTATCGATCTCGGTACATCCAATTCAGCCCCGGCAGTCATGGAGGGCGGTAAGGCAGCAATCATTCCTTCTGCGGAAGGAACAACCGTTGCTGGAAAGGCATTTCCATCGTACGTCGCATTTACAAAAGCAGGGGAGTTGCTCGTCGGGGAGCCTGCACGGAGGCAAGCGGTGACGAACCCGACAGGCACTATTTTTGCTGCAAAAAGAAAAATGGGATCTGATCATGTCTGGGAGATTCATGGGAAGAAATATACTCCACAGCAAATTTCCGCATACATTTTGCAGAAAATAAAAAAGGACGCGGAAGCATATCTTGGTGATCGTATCGAAAAGGCAGTCATTACCGTCCCCGCATACTTTAACGATGCGCAACGCCAGGCAACCAAAGATGCAGGTGCGATCGCTGGGCTTGAAGTGATTCGTATTATCAACGAACCAACGGCAGCCGCGCTTGCGTACGGGCTTGATAAAGAAGGAAAAGAACAGAAAATTCTTGTCTTCGATTTGGGTGGAGGAACGCTCGATGTGACGATTATGGATTTTGGCCAGGGCGTGTTTGAGGTGGTCTCAACATCGGGCGACACACAACTTGGTGGAACGGACATGGATAATACGATCATTGATCACATTGCGGACACGTTCAAGAAGGAATCTGGCATTGATCTCCGAAAGGACGCGATGGCCATGCAGCGCTTGAAAGAAGCAGGGGAAAAAGCAAAGATCGAACTCTCCACAACGCTCGAGACGGATATCAATCTTCCATTTATCACCGCGGACGCAGAGGGTCCGAAACACCTCGCGATGAAACTGACGCGCGCAAAATTGGACGATCTTATTCGGCCGATTGTGGAGCGCTGCCGTGGGCCATTGGAGCAGGCGCTTTCCGACGCGAAACTCACCCCACGTGATATTCATAAGATTATTATGGTTGGTGGCCCGACACGTATGCCGATTGTGCAAAAGTTTGTGGAGGAGTACGTGGGAAAAAAGATTGAGGGTGGTGTTGACCCTATGGAATGTGTTGCACAGGGCGCAGCAGTCCAGGCGGCGGTTTTGCAGGGAGAAGTGAAGGATGTGTTGCTTTTGGACGTGACACCGCTCACGCTTGGGATTGAAACCATGGGGAGCGTGATGACACCACTCATCGAACGGAACGCAACCATCCCGACATCAAAGTCGCAGGTCTTCTCGACCGCAGCGGATTCGCAGACCACGGTGGAGATTCATGTGTTGCAGGGCGAGCGGCCCATGGCCTCGGACAATAAAACGCTTGGACGGTTTATACTCGATGGAATTCCTGCAGCGCCGCGCGGCGAGCCGCAGGTCGAAGTGACGTTTGATATTGATGCAAATGGTATTTTGAACGTGTCCGCAAAAGATAAAGCGACGAATAAAGAGCAGAGGATTACGATCACTGGTTCAAGTGCACTTTCAAAAGAGGAGATTGAGCGGATGAAGAAAGAGGCAGAGGTGCACGCGCAAGAGGATCGCCAGAAGAAGGATATGATTGATCTTCGCAATCAAGCAGATCAGGTAATTCATTCAACAGAGAAGACGTTGAAGGAAGCAGGAGAAAGGGTAAAACAGGAAGATAAGCAGGATGTTGAAGCCAAGCTTGAGACAGTGAAGAAAGTGAAGAACGGGACAGATAAGTCGGCGTTGCAGAAAGCGCTTGAGGAATTGTCACAGGCGATTCAGAAAGTCGGTGCGGCGATGTATCAGAGCCAGAAGCCAGATGCAGGTGACCAGAAGCAGCACGAACAAAAGAAGGAAGGTGCGGTGGAAGGGGAAGTTGTTTCATAGCTTCGTTAGCTTCGTTAGCTTCTTAGCATTTATTGCTAATGCAGCTAATGCAGCTAATGCAGCTAACAAGCTGTGGCCGCTAAGGATTATTATAAGATATTAGGAATTTCCAAATCCGCATCTGCGGACGAGATTAAACGTGCGTTTCGGAAACTTGCGAATGAACATCACCCCGATCGTGGCAACGGGAATGCAGAGAAATTCAAAGAAGTGAACGAAGCTTATCAGGTGCTTTCGGATACGGAGAAACGGAGCCAGTACGATCAGTACGGGACGACGTTCGACGCTGCGCAGGCGCAAGGGCAGGGCTTCGGAGGTTTTTCCGGTTTTCAGCAGGGCAATGTTGATTTTGGAAATCTTGAAGATCTTGTCGGTGGCATCGGCGATATGTTTGGTTTTGGCGGTGGCCGCGGGAGATCGCGAAAAGCAGAGCGGCGTGGGAAAGATATTGAAACCGCGATCACGATTGATTTTCATGATGCAGTGTTCGGTATTGAGAAGACAGTGGAACTCTATAAGCCAGTCTCATGCGATCGATGCAACGGGAGCGGAGCAGAGCCGGGATCAATTTTGAAATCATGTGCAACGTGCGGGGGGCAAGGGCAGGTGCAGCAAACACAGCGGACCGTCTTTGGTCAGTTCGCGACGGTTGTCACGTGCCCGAAATGCAGTGGTGAAGGATCAGAAATTAAGGATGCGTGTAGCCGATGTGGCGGGCGTGGTGCAACACGAGAAACGAAACAAATGAAGTTAAAAATTCCTGCGGGTATTGATGACGGGCAGACGATTCGTCTTGCACGTGAAGGCGAAGCAGGGGAGCGCGGTGCGACCGCCGGAGATTTATATGTCACGGTGCATGTAAAAAAAGACCCACGATTCGTGCGCGATGGTGAGACGATTCGGACCGAGGTTCGGATTCCGTATTCGACAGTGGTGCTTGGTGGATCCGTGGACGTCGAGACGGTTGACGGTGTGGTGCAACTCAAGATTCCTGCTGGGACAAAGTCAGGCCAGGAGTTTCGCCTGAAAGGGAAAGGGATTCCGCATTTGAAATCGACCAGCCGTGGCGATCAGTATGTCACGATCTCCGTCGACACACCGCAGTCGCCAACGCGCAAGCAAAGACAACTGCTTGAAGAATTACAAAAAGAAGGCCTCTAGGGCCCTCTTTTGTTTACTACGACGCTTCCCTCTCCTAGTAGGAGAGGGGTAGGGTGAGGTTGCGATCAATTATTGTTTCAATATCCTCGTTATATCCTCCACCGTTTTTACCTGCACAAGCGCTTGGCGGAGGGCAGAGGCATTCGGAATTCCTTTTGCGTACCAGGCAAGGTGTTTGCGGAGCTCGATGATACCGCTTTGTGATTTCTTGCTCAATGCGAGTTCTGCGTGTTGGATAATCGTTTCAACAATCGCATCCCATGTGGGGTGATCGTATGTTTTTGATGCGAGATAACTTTTGATCTGGCGGAAAATCCATGGCTTGCCCCATGCGCCGCGCGCAATACCAACGCCGTCAGCGCCGGTTTCCACAAGCATGCGTTCGGCGTCTTCTGGTGAATGGATTCCACCGTTTGCAATAACAATTCCTTTGAATGCTTTTTTGACATCGGCGATAGCATTCACATCCGGCGCACCATCGAATGGCTTTTCAAACGTCCGGCCATGGATCATGAGAGCGGCCATGGGGAGATCGTGGATCGTGCGGACAAGGTCAACAGCTGTATACATCTCCTGGTGATGTACGTTTACATCACCAGGAGATGTATGAGATAAAGATTTGATGCTTGCGCGGATTTTGACAGAGACGGGGATTTTGACTGCACGAATCGTTGCGTCAATAATCTCACGGCAACGATTCGGCTCGCGCATGAGTGCAACGCCACCGCCATGGGTGACGACTTTGTACGCAGGGCAGCCGAAGTTAATGTCGATACCGGAAAATCCGAGTTGCTCAAGAATCTTCGCAGCTTTTTCAAACTTTTCAGGATCATTACCAAAAACCTGGCACACCACAGGCTGCTCACGCGGGTCGTATTGAATCATGCGCCGCGTTGCCTCGTTGCCATGGATCAAAGCGTCCGTTGAAGCAAACTCCGTGTAGATGACGTCCGCGCCAAAGTCTTTGCAGAGGACGCGAAAAGCAGCGTCCGTGACGCCAGCCATAGGTGCGAGCGCGAGGATTGGTCGCGGTAGTTTTGTCCAAAAATTGAATTCACTTGACATGCTATTTTGCCCTATGTTATAATAGTGCTGGTGTTAGTGAGCGAATCGTATTCACACTGGTGAATCATCTCGGAGCGAGGCCCTACAGGGCCTTGTTCTTTTTTATACACATTTTTTCTGATACAATACAGACGCCCGGAGACGAGGGAGAGTATAGCTATACGGTATAGCCGCTCGCTAACACCGAAGCGATTCACTTTGTGAATACGGTCCTACTCCCCCCTCTCCGCGACAGCTTCGGCGGGCAAGCGTTGCTCTCCGAGCATGCGCTATTTGTCGTTTGACCATAGCATAGCATGAACACGACGTCGATGGGATATGAAAAAGTGTATCTACTAACCTCATTCCAACATTCTCAAGAATGTCAGAATGATCGAGGTATAGAAAAAATAAGAAGAGTCATGGGAACTCCTTCGCTGCTTCCATATTTTTAGTCAATCAATCCCTTTGTCTTGAGGTCGGCGAAGATGAGGAGGTCGACGGCGGTTGATCGGAAGCGGGCGGCGTAGGAGAAGTATTCGATCTTTTCAATTTCCGAGGATGGTCTTGGTTCGCCGTGATACGTTGCGGTGTAGCAGTACATACGGACGAATGTGCCCTCTGGTTTTCCAAACGCCTGTGCTTCGAAAGTTCCGTAGTGCTGAATACTTTCCGAATTAATCTCAACCGATAATTCCTCGCGGATCTCACGAACGAGTGCTTGTTCCTTCGTCTCGCCTTGCTCAATCTTTCCTCCCGGATTAAACCACCTTTCTTTGCCACGGCTTAACGCCATCAAAACCTTGTGATCACGAATATCCACGAGCGCAACTTTGTCGATGTATGTTTTAATCATAAGGGGCTCTTGATATTTTTCAGCATTGGATTTGTGACCTGCGTGTACCATGTGGTACAATAGCGGTACTATGCAAGTATACAAAACCCGCGTACACAAATTCTCCGGCTCAGATTTTCATGAAGTGCACCCACAGGCTTTTGGCCTTTATACCAAAATCAAAAAGAAATCAAAACGCCGCACTTATGTCAGGTCTGCCTATTTTAACAGAGACAAAATCTTTCTTGATTTGTTTTGGACGCATCTATTTGCGAAAGCAAATTGGCGGGATAGAGTGCGGCGGATGAAGTATTTCGGTTGCGCATTAGGATTGATCCAAGAATCCCGCTTCGAGCCAAGGTCAAAAGAAAATCCAAATAAACCATCCGAAATACTTCACCGCTTCTACGGCCTCACCGCAGAAAACGAACTATTTTGTGTACAAATCAAGGAAGATAAGAAACGGAGTCAAAAGTTTTTGATTTCGGTATTTCCGACCGATGGTCCCGTAGATAAATAAAATGAAAAAGACCTTCCGCTTAGTGTGGTGTATAAACCACGGCCGAAAGCCTTTTTCACCTACAGCATACCATGCCCACGATTTTTGTCAAGTTTACCCTGTGGACATGACCGGAAAAGGCCAACCTGCCGGCAGGCAGGGGCGGGCAGGCGCGCAACAGCGCCTATGCGAAATGCCGGCCTCCCGCCGAGGCGGCGGAAGTCCGTCACTCCGCATCAGGCGCGGCGTTAGGC
>JACQSD010000013.1 GCA_016206165.1 Candidatus Uhrbacteria bacterium | reverse complement strand
CGATGGCCCAAGGTAAACTCAATGACAAAGAGTAAGTCGTAACAAGGCACGGGTAGCGGAAGCTGCTCGTGGATTCATTCAAAAATTGATAAGCCCAGCCCCACTTTTGCAAGTTGAGTATAGGTAATAATTCGATACCGAACACATGCGTTTGTGTAATCGAAGTCACTGATGCTCGGAATGCAAAAGTGGAGCTGGGTTGATAGTCGATTCCCCGTGAGATAAAAGCATCTGATTTAAGCGGCCGACCAGAATGAGTTCTGGTATGGAGTTGCTCATAATCCAATGTTCTTATCTCATGGGGAGGGCAATGATTGTGAACCCTAATCTCAATCTGACTGACCGGAAAGACGGTTTTAGGTAAAGTGGACGAAACAAAAGAGTGTGTAAAACCAGGCGATAGGGAATAGGTTATAGGTGATAGGAAATGCGTACAAAAACAAAAAGCGCCCTGAGCTTGTCGAATGGGCGCTCTTTCGGGTTGCGCAAATCATTATCCACAGAATAGCGATTGCGAGTCATATGATACTATGACCGTTATGTTTCGATTGTTCCTCTATCCACTAATTGGCTTTTTGTTCGGATTTTTATCCACGGTGATTGTTCTCTACAAAAACGGCAACACAGGGTCGTTATATATTTCTTTGGCAATCGGGCTCGTGTGCGGAGTGGGTGGATATTTCTTGAGCGTGCGTTTAAACAAGAAGCACTATGTGGAAGAGAATCCGGAGTACGACCAGCAAATTGTACGGAAAATGTTTGCACGGATGGGGTACATAGTCGCCTTTTTGAGTACTCTTAACCTTGTCATGCTTGTATTAAAATGGGTAGCGTCAACTACTGCCATAGCGGATGCATACCTCTTGCTGCTTGTTCCTCTCGCAATAAATCTTGTTCGCATCTTCTGCGGTGTTCAAATGGTGCGCTTGTATCCGAAAATAAAAGCCTATTACTGGGTACTCCTTTTCATGACGAGTATCACCGCAGTGCTCAGTGTATACACCGCCCCTCCTCGAGTGCTGTCCTTCTTTACTATTGACGTCGCGCTTTTGCTTGCACTTCTTGACTTGGGGCGACGATACAAACGCATACAGTCTTAACGGAACATCGCCCCGATTAGGGGCGATGTTCCGCGTTCTAGAATCTACCTTCTGGAGTTAATGGTGTCAGGTACCGTTTTTATGTGCGTACCAAACTGATGCGACTGCATCAGTTTGGTACGGGGGAGACTCTGGAATGTGGGAACGCGAGAATGGTGTGTCAAGGTACCTTTTCTCTACTCAAACAAATCCATGTGCGTGCCAGTGCGTGCAAGGAGAACTTCTTTGTCGGTGACTTTGTAGATGAGAAGCCAATCGTGACCGATGTGGCACTCCCAAAGACCCTCGTATTCGCCGGAGAGTTTGTGGGGGCGGGCGTTCGGTGGCAGTGGGGCATTGTCAGCAAGCATATACGCAATCGCAAGCAAGTCGTCACGGTTTTTGCCGCGCCCAAGCATCCTTTTGAGGTCGCGCTTGAATCGGTTTCGAGGTATTACATCGCGCATGCTAGAGGGAGCGCACGTGTGTCTCGAATTCTCCGAATGTCATTGATTTACCAAGATTCTTTCTATGTTGAACATCGCGTATCGCACGGCGCGTTTCAGCATTCGGGGTGTGACTCGGAAACGGACAATCTTCAAGCACGAGCCTCCGGTCGCGCACGAATTGCCTCAGCATCGCGTTCATAACGGTCGTAAGAGGAACGCCAAGTGTTTGGGCTGTTTTCTTGGCGTCGTCGCGCAATTTCTTCTGTGTTTTGAAGGTGACCGTTGTATTCATACCAACATACTACTTTCGGTATGATTTTTTGTCAAGCAAAGACCGCCGCGTCAGCTTTTTTCTTGTCTTTCCTAGAACCTAGCATCCTATAATCCAATACCTATTTCCGCAGGTTGTAGCCCCGACGTATAAAGTCGGGGAGCCGACCGAAGCGTCGGCCTGCAAGTTACTTACGCAGATTATAGTGTAACGTATAATCTGATGCGCCGAAGAATTTCTTGGCGAAATCAGCCGCTATGTACGGGTTGTAGTACTTGCAGGAGAAGACGTCTAGGTAGACCGTGTTCGTCTGATTCGCGAAATGGCCAGAAATGAGCGACGTTTCAATAAACTGTGTCATTGAAAATCCGGCCACGCGCTCATCCTCGCCGAAATTAACGACGGTGCATTCACCGAAGCGCTTCATGCCGATCCGTTCGCACAATTCAACAACGAACTGCTTAATTTTTTCCGCATCACGAATAGTTTCCGGATTGCATCCGTGCAAATCAATTCCCGCGGCTAGACCCCAGGCGTTAACGAGCTGATACTCCTCACGCACCCGCTGATCCTTCTCTATTGTTTTCATCTCTGATGTACATAATTAATTATTCTGACAAATTTTGTCCCGCAAAAAAGTTTCTTAACCTTTTTTGCAGCACTGCCGCTATATGCAAAGCATAGAGCGTCTTCGGTCGTAGAAAATGAAAATAAATTTTCATTTTCATTCCTCCCTAGCCGCTATAATACACACTCACGCGAAAATGTATATAGTTTTCAGGCAAAGTGTGCATAACTTTCCGGAAAGGCCGGAAAGACTTTTTCAGGCCTGTGGCACGCGCAACGCATTTTTGCTACTATCGCCCATACGCGAGCGTAGTTCAGTGGTAGAACGCTGTCCTG
>JACQSD010000011.1 GCA_016206165.1 Candidatus Uhrbacteria bacterium | reverse complement strand
TACGCGCGACGGTGCGACGCTTACTGATATGGCGACCGTGTCGTTTTCATTTTTTCACCCCGGCAATAGGCGATTATGGGGAGTCGTACTTGTCCTCGCGATCCTCGGGTGCATCCCATTTCTGTGGACGCGGATGCGGCGAGAGCAGACGACGCAAGACGTATTATGAAGAGAGCACCTCGCGTACAGACGATCGTTGATGATGACGGGGAAATATCCCTCGTGCAGCGACCGAGGCTACTCCGCCCCCAGGCGACGCCGGAAAGCATGCCGACGAAAGTAGTACGACGCCTCCGTGGGAAGTCGCAATTTTTTTGGGGTGTCCTCGTCGGCGTCGCCTTCATGAGCGCGCTTTTTGGTATCGTTATTTTTCTGCTCTTTTGGCAGTTCACAGCCGCGTAATAGATTGGTTATGGAGGAGTCGCATCCCGCCTCAACGGCGGGTAGCCGTTGAGCGGACTAGTCCGCCGACGAGGCGGAAGTGGTTGTATGATGTACTACTTCTACGTACTACAATTCATCCAGAATAAAAAATTATATAAAGGGGTAACCGGTAACGAATGATTTGCGGAGACGTATTGCAGAACATAAACGGGGTGATAGTAACTTTACGTCACGCAATGGACCATTTCGATTAATATTTTATGAGGCATATATTGATAGACGTGATGCATGGGAAGCGGAAAGATATTTTAAGACAGGACATGGGAGAGAAGTGTTGAAACAAAAATTGAAATTTTCTAGTATGATACTGAGTTCTCACCAGGGCGGAGAGGTCGCATGACCGGACGAATCCATATATAGAGATATTCTCGGCAATCGATAGAAACTTTTTTTGTCGGCGGAGAGGTCGCATAGTGGCCGATTGCGCGCGCTTGGAAAGCGCGTATACCGCAAGGTATCGCGAGTTCGAATCTCGCCCTCTCCGCCGACGACGAAAGGTTCGCCCAGCCATTCGGCTGGGCGTCCGGTCGCATGACCGGACGACTCCTGTCGACTCCGCCAGAAAACTATTGGAAGATAGCAGTGAACACCCGTATGCAGAAAAAAACGATTCGCATGACCATTGGTCTTCCGTTTTCCGGGAAGTCGACGCTTGCGCGCGAGTATGCCGCGAACGGCTGGACCGTGATCAGTCGAGATGTATTGCTCGCCGACATCATAAGAACAAGCGCCTTCCGCGAAGAGGATGCACGCCTGAAGCTACAGATTCATGATCCTGCAATGCGGTTTGAGGCACGGAGTGATTTTGTCACGCAATTGCTCACCATAGAAATTCAGCGTACTGTTCGTGAGAACCCATCAACACAATTTTTTTACGACGGCACCAATCTTCAGAAGAAGACCCGCGCAGGCATTCTTGCGCTTGGTGCGGAAGGAGTGCGCGTGGAAGGCATCTATTTGCAGACACCGATTGAAGAAATTTTGAAGCGCGAACGCGCGGCGCACGATTCCGGCGAGCGCGTTGGTTCGTTCAACGAGGAAGGACACAAGCCCGAAGCATTGCTCTTGATGATGCATCTTTCGGAAGAGCCACGGCTGGATGAGGGGTTTGCATCGCTTGAAGTTCGCACATGGGAGGGGAGAGAGCCTGATCGTGAGCGTCAGCCGCCAGCACGGCGGTAGTGTGCAACGCCGTTGTTTTTTACTCAAACTTCAGCACGATGACATACGACGAGAGGAATTCAGAAAACACCTCTTCTCGTGATGGGTTGGTTCTGCACACCGAAAAATAAGTATGTCAACAATACCTGAATTCGGAATGACGCGGGAGAATGAGGAACGGCGGGATGGGGGTTGTGGGGTTGTGTTTGATCCGGCGAGTCAGCGGTATGCGGTTGGAAAAATGGAGAATGGGTGCTACATTTTGTTCTCGGGTGGCGTCCATGATGGCGAAGATATGCGCGCAGGGATTCTTCGTGAGGTCACGGAGGAAAGCGGATTGTATGATTTTCTCCATATCGAGAAGATCGGCGAAGTCATCACGCACTATCGGAATAGCGCGAAACAAGTAAATAGACTTGCGCATGCAACGTGCTTCCTCATTATTTTACGCAGCACTGATGCGCGACCTGTTGCGCATGAAGCGCATGAAAAATTTTCACTCGTATGGGCGACCGCGGATGAT
>JACQSD010000010.1 GCA_016206165.1 Candidatus Uhrbacteria bacterium | reverse complement strand
TTTTTATTGTGTACAAGAACTCTCTTTTTTTATTGAGAACTCTAAACGTCCGGTCATTCGACCGGACGTGGGGTCGGATGACCCCACGAAATTGCTCTTTACATTACTTGTGAAATTGTCAATGTCCGTGTGTTTCGTCCCCAACTCGATATTTCGCTGTTTCGAAATCTCGGGTTTGGAACGCAACATTGCGATCCGCCTCTCTCTTTCGGCATGCCTCCGCCCCGCCGTTGGCGGGGCTGCGGGACTAAGCCATTCCGCAAACGCGGCGGATTGATTCTCGTGACGAGAATCAAGAACAAAAAAAGACCGTCCCGACGGTCATCAGGACGGTCCTTGATAACAAAATCAAGGCGCTATCCGCTTGGATGACCAATCGTCTTGTGGCCGATTTGTACCATAGAAAGCAAACGGAATGTGGGAAACATGTGTATTATTACTGAAGGTGCCCTCATTATAACCATCTCTGTAAATAGATGTCAAGCCCTTATCGGTACTCCCGAATTCCTCTCCGAGAACACCACCATGGAGAAGATAAAAACAAAATAGAGAACGCCAAAGCCCTGAAAGAGCGCTGGCGTGCTTCCATTGATGACAAAGAAGGCTATTGCCCCTGCCAACAACCCACGAAACAAACATTGGAGTGTGGGTGATGTCGTATTACATGCTGAAAAAGCACGGAACAACGCGTACAAAAGGAGTATCAAGAAAACAATATAGGCGAATGCTCCCACAATTCCCAATTCAGCGAACATTTCCAAATATCCCCAATCAAATTGAGTTCTTGTTTCTACAATTTTCGTCGTGGGATCACGATAGGATACCGTCGTTCCTAACCCTGAACCGAGCCAGGGATGTAATTGAATCGTACGGAAAATATCCGGAAGGAGCGCCATGCGGATGGAGCCGCTTATTTCATCCGTCGGCTCGACGACACCGCTGATTCTGTCTTCCAAAAGTCCCAAGCTTGTTGATTGTCCACGGCTTGCAAGAAAATGGACAGAGACAAACAAAACAACAATCGACATTGCCGTCAGTGATGAAACGAGGAACCATTTTTTAAAATCCTCTCTCAATTTTAAAACAAGTAAACCAACAACGAGTCCAATAAAATACATTCTCGAAAAATTTAACATGAGCACAAATGACGCGCAGAGCGCATACAACCAGAACTGTCTGTTTTTTGGATTTTTCATGAGAGACGAAGCAATAATGAGGATGGCAGGAACCATGAGTAGATGCTCCGGGAGAACGATTCGAAAAAAATGGTTGCCGAGGTCCGTGATTTTCCCAGCAGCAATATGACGGAACCAATCATAATAGGGATCCCGTAAAACACCGAGTCCGCTGGAATAAATAAAAAAAGTGACCAATGAAAATAGCGTCGATCCTAAAATATACCCCTTCGCGATTTTGAGGAGCCGCGCGTCCGGATAGCGGAGGAGGTCGACGGTAGGAAATGCGAGGAGAAAAAAAAGATAGAGAACTGCGTCTTGGAGAATGAGGATCTGCGGATGCGCATGCACATACCCGTTCGCGATTGCAAGGAGAATAAACATTCCCGCAACGATCATGCTCACCGATAGGCTCCTCGGAAGTTGCGGATAAAAATCTTTTTGTTTTATTTTTTTGACGAACCAGATCACGCCAAAAATTCCTAAAAACCATGTACGCGAAAGCAAGCCAAATAATTCAAAAAAATGTCCAGCTCCATTGAGTAAAAAATCTGCGACGAGGATAACCCAAGCGAGTGCAATGTTTTTTACGGAAATACAAAAAAAGATGACCACGAGCACAGCGGTAATGAGCTGATTGGCGAGCGAAAAATCCCACGTCAAAAAAGAGAGGACACGAATGAACGCAAAGATGAAAAGTGCATCAAAGGCACCAAACTTGTGCACCGTGGACATAAAAATTGCTGGGGAGAGGACTCGCCCGCTACGTCTCGCGTATTGCGCGAGCGAGCGGATCCGCTCACCCGCTCAGGCGTCTCGCCATGAGTGGGATGAGCGGAAACCATCAATCTCTTGCGAGAATCCCTTCTGCGGCGGGACGCGTTGCTGGGGAGAGGACTCGAACCTCCATCCCGCTAGGCGGGACCAGCTCCTAAGGCTGGTGCGTCTACCAATTTCGCCACCCCAGCATGTGCCATGCTATGATGACAGAATATCACACCTATGCTCCTCGCTCAACGCACTGTCATCCGTACACTTCTTTCCGAACATCGCTGGATCTCCCCCATCGTCCTTTTCATCGTGGTCGCAACAGTCGCCGGCTTCCTCCAATGGTCGCAGACCGTCCCCGACCCTGATGCGTTCTACCATGCACGCATTGCCACGCTCATGCGCGATCAAGCGCTCACGTTCCCAACACTTCCGCACGCATCCGCAACGATACTCGCTGATCAGTTTACCGATCAACATTTTCTTTACCACCTCATCCTCATTCCGTTCGTGACATTCTTTGATCCGCTCGTCGGCATCAAAGTACTCGCCATACTCGGTACTGCCCTTGTCTTCACTTTTTTCCTTTTCACCCTCCGTCATCTCCGGATACCGCGTCCGTGGTTTTTTGTACTCCTCGCGCTTGTCACTGAACCGTTCGTCTTTCGCATGAATCTTGGCAAGGCTTCGGCATTGGTCGTGTTCCTGCTCATCATGACAATCATCGCGCTTCTTGAACGGCGACAAAAACTCCTCTTCGTGACGAGTGCCGTCTGGACGTGGACGCATGGCAGTTTTCTTATGGCGCCGCTCCTCGCGCTCATTATAGTTGGGGTCGATTTTCTCCGTCGACGCACCACGAACGAACCCCGCGTTTCGTGGTGGATGATCATGACTCCATTTTTCGCTGCGCTTATTGGCGTCATTCTTGGCACGATGCTCAACCCCTATTTCCCACGCAATATCGCGTTTATCGTTGAGCAAAGCCTGCTCATTCCTCTCTCAAGTCCTGCCCTTACCAATGCTGGCGGCGAGTGGTTCCCATCAACCGTTGAGGGTTTGCTTGGTGGGGCGACACTGCTTTTTCTCGCCTTCATCTTTGCACTGCCTCTTTTCTTCATGAACAAAAACTCGCGCGATCATTGGTTTCTTTTTTTTATGACGCTCTTTCTCCTCGCCCTTACCATCCGCACGCGACGAACGGTTGAATATCTTGTGCTTCCCATGCTGCTCTTTATTGGCACAACCATTGGGACCGGGCAAGATGTTCTCGTCCGTATCGGCAATCGACTGCGCCGGTGGCTCGAGCAAGAACCGCGACTCAACTGGGGACTCCTCTTGATTGTTGGGGGGCTCATCCTCGCTGTTACGATCCGCGATGGGAGTACGCTCGTGAAAGAATATCGCTCTGGAATTTCTGGAACCACACTCAAAAATGCGGCAACATGGCTCCGTAAAAACAGTGCGCAGGATGCGATCGTCTACCATACAAGTTGGGACGAATGGCCCATGCTCTTCTACTGGAATACCTGGAACCGCTATCTTGTTGGGCTCGACCCTCGATTCATGTCGCGTAAAAACCAAAACGCATTTCAAATGTGGAAGGATGCAAATGAAGGAAAAACTCCGGATGCACTCGCGGCCGTCATCCGTGATCAGTTCAAGGCGTCGTATGTCCTCGCAGCAAAAAAGAATGAAAAATTCATTGAGCAGATCAAACGATTTCCCGACGTGTTCAAAAAGCAATACGAAGATGGGGAGGTAACGATATTTTCAGTGAACTAGATATTCGTAATTTCGTACAGAATTCGTACTTTCGCGATCCTATTTGACGTCCGGCCTTGACAAACCCAATGAAAATGCTATAGTAATGCGTTCGTCGTATTGCTATTTTTTGTTGGTTTTCTTGGTCCTAAACAAATCGTAAATTGGTTCGGTAGCCGCGGGCTTTTCCGCCCCTGGCGGATCAGCCTCTGGCTGAAGCCTGCGTTGCGCACCCTAAAGGGTGCAGCTACCGGTTTTTCAGGAGTCCCTACCCCCTACAGACAGGGATGCCAATGGCATCCCCAAACAGAAGGAGTCTTCGATGAAGAACTTCGTGCTGATCGTGGCGGTCATGTTCATGGCCGCCGGGTGCGTCACGGGAAGTGTCGGCGAGGATGGCACGATGCACGCAAGTGCATTCGGGACCAGCCTCGGCGAGCTCTCCAACGTCCAGCGGACGACGGTGGAGACCGACATCCGCCGGCGGAACGCGGATGCGGACGCCGAGGAGGACCGCAAGATCCGCTATGCCCAGGCAATGGCTGCGGTCCGGAAGGCCGAAGCCGAAGCCCAGATCCTCGAGGCCTATGCCGGGAGAATCAATCCGGCGGACGGGAGCAGGCTCAAGGAACTCCTCGCCCTGGAGAAGGAGCTCTTCGCCGCATGGGCAGCGGAGGAGGGACAAACGCGAGCGAGTCGCGAGAAGAAGCTGTCCCTCTTTGACGAGATTCAGGAAGTGAGGCAGCTCGTCTCGGACTTCCTGGACCGGCCAGGGACTCCGGCTGGCTTCGGCGGCATGGGCGGACTCCCCATGATGATGCCGGGCATGGGGATCAGCGGACCAATCGCCATGGGAAGTGGGATCCAGCGAGATCCGACCCATGGACGGTTCGTCAACGAGGCGGACGGCGCGATCCGCGTCGTCGTGAACGGAACGGAAACCTGGGTGCAACCGCAGGATGCAGTGGCGATGATCCTGCCGCCGGGGAATTACCGCTACACGGCGCAGCGATTCATCAACACGGCGGCAGGCACCGTAGCAAGTGCCATCATCGGCGGCGACTTCCAAGTCGACAACCGTTGGGATGAGAGTATCCACCAGGGCTGGGAGCTCCGCTTCCGGCCATGGGCATTCCCACGATGACAAAAATCCGCGCCGGGAGGACGGCGCGATGAGAAAACGAAACGGGCTTTCACAGTAATGTGAGAGCCCGTTTTTCATAATACTTCCTGGTCTATTTTGTTGCAGTAACACCACTAAGTGCTCCCTCAATTCCATTCGTTCCAGTGATGTACGTGGTAATCGACCAAGCAAGTGCGATGATGATGAGGCCGATTGTCGCTTCGATCAAAATATCTCTTGCCTTGGTGACTTTCTCCGGATCGCCTTGTGCCGTCATCCATAAAAAACCAGCGTAGATAATCAGCACAAGCGCGACGCTCCCTAATGCGGCGAGCCCTTTCCCAAGAATGCCGCCAATAGCATCAACGAGGTCATTCTTCGGTAATCCTGCGTCTGGAATTGGTCCAAAATTCAATGCCTGTGTGACGATCGGCTGTATCGCGACTGACGCAATGGCAATCCATGGCGCAAAACGGCGAAAAAAAGTAAAAAGCATACGAACAAAAAAGTCAATTGTATTTTATTGTAATACTCCTTGAATGCCACTCGTCACCGCGAAGGTAATCGCGTACGCGAGTGCAATAATAACAATCCCAATGGTTGACTGTATCATGATGTCACGCGCCTTCGTGACTTTTTCCGGGTCGCCTTGCGCCGTCATCCAGAGGAACCCTGCGTAGAGCATGAGGCCAAAGAATATTGTTGCAACGAAGCTCAACACGAACTTAATGAGTCCGCCAATCACTGTTTGCATATCCTTTGGTTGTCCATCACCGCCAAAAACAACCGTCCCGATTTTTTTTAAGAGGTCTGTGGGATCTGCTTCTCCTGCTGCGTGCGCGCCATACGGGAGAAGAACAAGCACAATCACGGCAAGTGAAAGCACGATACTTATCCGTATAAAAAAACGATGATGCTGCATCCTTGCTATGTTGCCCCACCGATCTTCGCGACGACATACGTCGCGATCGACCATGTAAGTGCAATGATCACAAACCCAATAAATCCTTGAAGTAACAATGTTTGTGCAGTGTCAATTTGCTCCACATTTGCCGATGCAGTCATCCAGAGAAAACTACCATAGATCATCATCACCATCGCGATAATACCAAGTATGGCAAGAAAAATATTGATGAGATTCCCAATCGCTGCTGCAGGAGGAAGATTCGCAAGTGTGGTGGCATCAACAGCCCCTGCGGCAGCCGCACTTGAGGGGGCAAGCACAAACACGATCGCAAGAAGCGAGAGCACGGTGCTCATCCGCATAAAAAACTGACGACGATGCATTGGACTAAATTGCACCACCGATCTTCGTGACGACGTACGTCGCGATCGACCAGGCGAGGGCGATAATGACAAACCCGATGAGCCCCTGAATGAGGAGTGTTTGCGCTGTTTCAACTTGTTCTGGGTTCCCCGACGCCGTCATCCAAAGGAAGCCACCGTAAATGACAATGACGACTGCGACAATGCCGAGGGTCGCAAGAAAAATATTAATAAGATTTCCAATCGCTTCTTCAAGCGGTGTATTGGAAAGACCGCCGCCGCCTCCTACCCTATCAATACTGTTTTTAATGTTCACGATGGCATTCCCCGATGCTGCAGAGGATGGTGCCGGGAGGAGTGCAATCGTTGCGAGAATACTGAACAGCATAATAGCAACGATGGAGATCCGCGTGAGAGACAGTGCGTTGTACATGTTTGGACCTCATGATTTTTGCTCCCGTCGTCTTCGTTCGTGAAAAAGATGGGATGAAAATCAGAGATGTGAATAATAAAAGAGGAAATAATGTTGTTTATAGAATACCACGGAGCAACCATCGATGTCAAAATCCGACTATCATGGCCTATTCCGCGGCGCATTTGGATCATACACACAGTCAACGCCGTTCGGCTCTGGGGTACACGGGTCAAGGCGCTCCCCTGCTCGCCGGAACCAGACGTCATAACGATTCAGTTGGGTATGATCTGTCCGACACAGTGATTCTGAAATACGTTGTGTACACATCGGCAATGCCGGCGCTGGAGTAGCGCGCCAATAACAGCAGCCTGATGGTTCTGGCGGTGGATTCGCCTGGAGCTTGGTACACGTTGTTTGGAATGACGAACATGCCTGCTGCGCGAGTATCCATCCTCCTTGGCATATCGCATTTTTATTCGCATCGAGTGTTGGTGGGAAACAGACGCCACGATTACTTGAATATCCGAGGTTGCTCCAACTGAAACTTGGATCAGGAATACAACATTGCTGTGATGTTGGTGGTGGGGCACCACCAGATCCACTTCCTCCACCGTCTGCGTGTAGACATGTTCCGTCCGTGATCTTATCGGCACACGAACTCTTTGTTGCGCGAGGGTAATAGCCACTATTCCCTTGTGCAGTGCGACATAAAAATTCGAGATCACCCCAGTCGTTAATGTCCCCCTTTCTCCGTTGATATGAAATAGGAACACATGTGAGATCTTGCGGTCTCGTAAATCCATTCGCACTCACGTAGCAACACCCCTCATCGGTCTCACGTGCTGGGTCGTAGCCGGGGCATTCTTCAACAGGGCATCTTTGTCCTGGAAAAAACTTGACAACCCCACCACTACCACTCCTTGATAGTGCCAAGACCTGATCACATACGGCCTGTGTTCTATCGGCACAAATTGTTTCTTGCGATCTTTTTAATTGGCAACATCCCGTTGGGTCGACGGCGTCTCCCTGCGAAATCTCTGAATCGCGAGCACATTTTCCAGGAGTCTCTGTAAACGCCGCTCCCTGCACTCTACTTTTTTTCAAAATTGCATCACAACTATTCACTTGCGTATCGATCGTACGGTAAACGATTTTTCCACTCGATAACGTAAATGTGCAGCATACAGCACCGCTGTCACCACCAGCTCCAGCGCCCGATGGTGATAACCCTTTATTCAACCCAAAAATATTTCCGAGTGGCAAGACGAGCCACACTGCAAGCACGTAGCTCGCAAGAATAACGCCGCCGCCAAGCACGGCCCACAACACTGTTTTCATTCCTGTTCCTGCCCTTTCTGCATCACCAGCAGCAGTCAAATACTGAAAACCACCATAGGCAATCATCAAAAAAATAAAGACACCAAGCGTACTCACGACCGCACGAACAATACGGGCAAATGGTTCTACCGCTGCCACCAACTGCTGATTCACATAATCTTTGTTGGTTTCCGGATTCCCGGGGATTGCAAACGGGTTCGGCGTATTCAGTGGATTTGAAAAACTCCCATCCTCTGCAGCAAATCCTGTGTGCGCTACCGCAACCATGCTCACCGCAATGGTGAACATGATCACAATCAACAGCATGTGTCGATAAAAATAAAGCATATCAGCCAACTTGTTTCCGAATGAGCTCCAAAGCAAAGGTGAGGAGCATAAAACTTCCAAAAGCAAGAATGACACCAATCGCTGCCCACTTCATCGTATCAACCCCACCCTTTACTTTTTCTGGGTCACCCCCAGACATCAGCCAGAGTCGCCCTCCCCACACGAACATGAGAAACGCGAGAATACCGGTGAACGCAAGAAGCCACGATGCAATACGTCCAAGCCCATACGGAAGCCCATGTTTTAAATCCTCCGTAAAATCGAAATCGAGTGGATTCAGCAACTTGAAACGATCCTTCTCTGCCCGCAGTCGCGCTTCTTCTGCACGCTGTTGCTGTTGCTCTCGCTTGATTGCGACGAGGTCTTGTTCGGTTGGCGGTGGTTGAGTACTTGTCTCCGTACACATGTTCGGATATCGCACACGCGTTACCGCACATGGTACGCTGCTCATATACGTCAGTGGACATCGTCCCCTCCCTTCGCTCGCGTCAAATTCATAACAGATCTTGTTCGCCTCATCAACGCAACACCATCGCTGCCCCGGGAGCTGCTGATTGAGCACTGTAGGGCATGCTGCAGAACCATATCTATTTTTCGCATCAGCACATGTCCCAAAATATTCATTACCCGCACAGATGTCGCCTTGTTGGTCATCATAATCATAGCAGCCCGTAGTCTGCTCACAACATCTCGGATATGCAAAGAGCTGATTCGGAATGAAAAGAAAAGAAAAACCAAGTATGATTATTGCATACCGTAGGTGAAAGGTGAAGGTGCTATTACCCATAGTAACTGTGGACGAATTACACGCTACGCCACTATCGACACAAATCACGAACATTCCCTAAAAGATTCCATTGAAACCCTGTTTGCTCTTGCACTGCGCCAAAATTCGGGACAAACAAACCAATAAGAATTGCGATGAGCTGCCAGGAAACGAGGATAATGAGAAGGCCAATCGCGGCGTTCTTCATGAGCGTTTTTGCTTCCGTTACTTTTTCCTCACTCCCCCCAGACAAGAGCAATCCTTGCGCGCCCCAGATGAGGATGATGAGCGCGATGCCAGCAGCAATCGTCACGATAATATTCATGCCATTCACGAAGAGCTGCAAAAAATCACAGAGCGAGTAGTTGCATGGGAGGTCACTACCACCACGAATCTGCCCACTCCCAGCACAATTTCCAAGCGCAGCTTCAGTACATTCACCCTGCCCTAATATATCTCGGGTACAACATGGATATGGTGTCTTTTGATCTGATGATGCCGGATTTTGTGGACAACTCCCGGTTGGTGTGGGGATGAGTTTGAAATACGTCGCAGCGGCGGCGGGTTGAACAAAAACAAAAAGATTGAGAGACACAATGAATGTGAGTAGATAAATTGCAATACGACGATGTGTCATAAGAAGGCCTACTAACCATTCTACATCTCCAGGTGATGTAAAACAGCCTCAATTTCCAATCCCTACTCTCTCAACCGTTGGATCCCAAATTCAATTGCTTCATGTGGTGTCTTCGTTCGGTCCACCACAAGCTGAATCATCCGACGAAATGTTTCTTCCATGAGCGCGTGCTTGGTGCCGCGGTACCAATTCTTCGCGGTGAGCACGGCGTCAACAAACACGCGCATATCTTCTTGCTCCGGATCATCGCGCTGTGCAGTGATGAGCGATCGAAGTGCCACAGGCCGCGCCGCTGTTTTTGCATACGCAAATGCTTGTTCTCGATCGGTGGCGGCAAAAAGGAGCAACTTCCACGCTTCATTCGGCGCGCGTGTCTGCTTGGAAACTGCGGTGACCCAAAAGTTAGCGTAGTTCACTTGTGCATCCGGTGCAATCTGGAGCATCGGCTTTACGACAAGATTCATCTGTGGAGCACGAGCACGAACGAGTGGGAGGTGGTATGCGTATCCAAAAAACATTGCCGTGCGATTGCTCGTGAATGCATCAAGCGCTTCGGGAAGTGCTCCGTTCCATGTATACGCTACATTCGCCGGATCACTAAAATAACTATAAAAATCAAGTGCGACTTCAGCGGGTGGCGCTTGTTGATCAAATCCTTGTGATCGTTGATTGAATGTGACATCCCCATGCGCACCTGTCATTGGCGTGTTGTTCTGCAGCATGAGGAGGCTCAAAATATCTGGTGCACGTTTAATGTTTGTACTCCCACCGAGCGCAATCGCCGATTGAAAGATGTTGCCTCGCACATCGGTTTTTGTGAGTTTCTGAATCATCCCTTCCTTCACGTCTTGGCCTGTCAGTTCATCCCACGTTGTAGGAGGCTCTGGAATTTTCTCACGCGAAAGGAGATCGCGATTCACATAGAGCACTATGGTGTCGAGTGCGAGGGGAAGCCCGATGATCGTTCCCGCATCTTTGTTTCTAGGATTCCGAATAACCGTATCCGCAACGACGTCTACAAAAAGATCATGCACATCCCACGGGCGAAGTGTGGCCTGCTTTCCTGGATGCGCGACCGTTGTTTTTGAGATACCGCCCTCCGTGGTAAACGTAGGGATCGTGAGCTCTGGGGGAAGCGGCAATACTTTGTCTTCGTACTTGCCCACCCACGTATCCTGGATTGCAAAAAGGTCTGGGCCACTCCCTGCGGCGAGCGCGTTGACGAGTCGATCCTCATATTCTTCCTCACGAAAACGCCGAAAGTTGACCGTGATGTATGGGTACTGTGCACGGAGATTTTCGGCAATTTGCTGCAGCGCGCTCTCATTATCAAATACGTGCCAATACTCAAGGGTCACGGGATCTACCTTCATCGGCTGCTCGCGGGTGCACAGGGCACCGACAAAGATGAGGGAACCGAGGGTGGCACCGAGCAATGTGAGAGAGAAAAAAGATGAGCGATGAAACATGACGTTAAAAACTCTAAACTCTAAATCC
>JACQSD010000009.1 GCA_016206165.1 Candidatus Uhrbacteria bacterium | reverse complement strand
TCCTCCTCTTAGAGTAAGAGGAGGTTGGGAGGAGTTATTGTGAAAACTTTCCTCACCTTCTCCAGCCCTGCAACCAAGATATCAATCTCTTCTTTCGTGTTATACATTCCAAAACTGATACGCGCCATTGCGGTCTGCCCAAACTTTTTGACGAGCGGCTCGGCGCAGTGATGCCCGGAACGAATCGCAATGCCCTCGCGATCAAGCAGTGTTGCGACATCATGCGCGTGAACCCCGTTGAGATTAAACGCAATCACCGGCCCCCGCACCACAGGTTGGTGCAATACTTCAATACTTCGAAGTATTGAAGTATTGTCAGAATCTTCTTTTGGACCGTAGATTGTTATGTCAGGAAGCGCGCGCATCTTCTTAAGCGCATATCGCGTCAACTCCTGTTCATGTTCGCGCATCGCATCCATCCCAATCCCCTGTACATAGTCAACAGCCGCGCCGAGTCCGATTGCTCCTGTAATGTGTGGCGTGCCTGCTTCAAACTTCCATGGGAGATCGTTTGGTTCAAATCCATTATAGCGGACAGAACGGATCATATCGCCTCCACCGAGGAACGGCGGCATCACTTCGAGGAGTTCGCGTCTCCCCCAGAGCACACCAATGCCGGTTGGCCCATACATTTTGTGTCCGGAGAAAACAAGAAAGTCACAGCCAAGCTCTTCGACATTCACCGTCATATGCGGCACGCTCTGTGCTGCATCCACTAAAACCTTCGCGCCAACACGATGGGCTGCCTCGATAATCTTTTTTATATCATTGATCGTTCCAAGCACATTCGATGCGTGAGTGATCGAAACGAATTTGACGCCGTCAAGCAACGCATCGAGATTGGAGAGATCAAGCGTTCCCTCCGGGGTAACCGGAATAAACCGCGACTCAACATTCTGCATTCTGCATTCTGCATTCTGCATTTTAATCATCTGCCACGGAACGAGATTCGAGTGATGCTCCATCTCACTCAATAACACCTGACATTTGACACCTGACATTTGACATTGATTGCGTACATACGATTGCGCCACTAGATTTATTCCTTCTGTCGCATTACGGACAAAAATAATCTCCGCTGGATCTTTCGCGCCGATGAATGCAGCGACTTTTTTTCGTGCGTCCTCGTATTGTGCCGTCGCTTCCTCGGCAAGCGTGTGGATACCGCGGTGAATGTTTGCATTTGTTGTTTCGTAATATTTTGTGATTGCATCAATCACCTGCCGCGGCTTCTGTGTCGTCGCCGCATTATCCAAATACACAAGCGGAGCACCATTGACCTGGCGCTTCAAAATCGGAAAATCTTTTCTTACAGTTTGTATATCAAACATAAACTATTTTCCTACCTGCCCCGTACCGAGCTATGCTCTGGTGCGGGGTTCCCGGGAATTAGACAATAAGGATCGTGCAAGATAGCCCGCGCATTGTGCGACAATCGACTCATCGGGAATCATACGGATAATATCGTTCATAAATGCCTCAGTGAGGAGACGTTTTGATTCTGCCGGATCAATGCCGCGGGATTCGCAGTAGAAGAGTTGATCGTCGTTCAAGCGAGAGACGGTTGCTGCATGTGATGCCTTTACGTCGTTTGCGAGAATTTCGAGCATAGGCTCTGCCTTTGCACGTGCGCCTTTCGAGAGCAACATGAATCGCTCCTCCAAAAATGCATTCGTGTTGTGTCCAGATTCCGGAATGCGGATCCAACCTGTCACGGTCGCATGCGCATTGCCGCCAAGAAGTCCCTTCACCGTGGTGAATCCTTCAGTTCCACAGCCTGCATGAATCACCTCCGTCGTTAAATTAATCTCCGCTTGCTCCGATCCAAGCACAAGCCCCTTCACATTCACCCGGCTGCCATCCGCGAGCGTAAACACAACCCGCCGTTCAATCGGTTCCGTACCAAACAGCACAAAGAAAAAATTGAGTGTCTCGTTCGCAACAACATCAATTCGCTGTAGAGAATGTAACTGCTCATGCAGAATGACTTCCTGTTCCATAATTTCCAATTTCTAATTTCTAATTTCCAAAAAATGTCCATAGATAATTTCAAATTTTTATTGGGAATTGGTAATTGGATATTGGGAATTTAACCTACTGACCCTTCCATCTGCAATTGAATGAGGCGATTCATCTCGACTGCATATTCCATCGGAAGTTCTTTCACGATTGGCTCCATGAATCCATTCACGATCATTGCCTCCGCTTCTTCGGGTTTCAAACCGCGTGATTGGAGATAAAAAAGTTGATCCTCCCCTACTTTGCTCACCGTCGCCTCATGGGCAATCTCCACCTCGTCATTCTGAATGTCCATCGTCGGATACGTATCCGATCGCGATGCTGGATCAAGGATGAGTGCGTCACATCGAACGTTTGACTTCACGTGATGCGCGGTCGAAATGACTTTCAAAAGCCCACGATAACTTGTCCGACCCCCACCCTGCGACACCGACTTTGAAATAATCCGCGACGTCGTGTATGGCGCAAGATGAATCGCCTTCCCGCCTGCATCCTGGTGCTGGCCCTTTCCGGCAAACGCAAGCGAGAGCACCTCGCCGTGCGCTCCCGGCTCCATCAAAACAACCGACGGATATTTCATCGTCACCTGGCTCCCTAAATTTCCGTCAACCCATTCCATCTTCGCGTCGCCATACACCTTCGCGCGTTTCGTGACGAGGTTATAGACATTTGTTGACCAATTTTGAATCGTCGTATACCGCACGCGTGCACCGCGCTTCACAATAATCTCAACGACCGCGGAGTGTAGCGATCCACTGGCATACCGAGGGGCCGAGCACCCCTCGACATAATGCACGTAGCTTCCTTCATCCGCGATGATAAGCGTTCGCTCGAACTGCCCCATGTTTTGCGCGTTGATACGAAAGTACGCCTGCAATGGCAACTCAATCGACACACCCTTCGGTACATAAATAAACGATCCTCCGCTCCAGACAGCAGTATTCAAAGCGGCAAACTTATTATCGTTCGCCGGAATCACGGTGCCAAAGTACTCTTTGACCAAATCCGGGCACGTCGTCATTGCGGTTTCGATATCGGAAAATATAACTCCCTTCTCCGCAAGTCGCTTTTGCAAACTATGATACACAACTTCGCTTTCGTATTGCGCTCCAACACCCGCAAGATATTTTTGTTCTGCTTGCGGAATGCCAAGGCGATCATAGGTGCGGCGCACCTCGGGTGGCACATCATCCCAATTCTTCGTCTTTACCTCGCTCGGCCGCCAATAGTAGATAATTTCGTCAAAGTTGATCGTCGACAAGTTCGCACCCCATGCCGGCATTGGCCGCTCCGTAAAATGCTGCAAACCCTTGAGCCTCCGCTCCAACATCCATGCTGGCTCGTTTTTAATCGAAGAAATTTTTTCAACAACTGCACGCGACAATCCCTTCGGTGTCTGGAATACCGAAATGTCTGG
>JACQSD010000008.1 GCA_016206165.1 Candidatus Uhrbacteria bacterium | reverse complement strand
TATCTGCATTCCCGTAGTTTCCGCAATTATTGAGCGCAGAGGGGGGGGTAAAAAGGGGACTGAGGTTTTGATTCAGACGCGCTGGAAGCCACGGCGTGATCCTCAGTATTCAGGTACGATTGAGATGCCAGTTGGGTGGATGAACCGATATGAGGATGTATTCAGTGCTCTCCGAAGGGAAGTATTCGAGGAGACAGGATTATATATAACCAAGATTCGACCCGCTAACAGAACAAAGCAATATGCACCCCGCAATGATGGCAGCTTTGCATTCGTACCCTTCTGCTGTATTCAGCAGACGAAGGGTGGCAAGCCGTGGGTCGGATTTGTGTTTATCTGCGAGGTGGAGAATAAACAACCGACAGCGCAAGCGGATGAAGTGCGTGATGTACGATGGATAAAGAAATCAGAGCTGCGTAAAATGATGCAGCAGAACCCAAAGCAATTTTTTACACGTCAACTCGGTGCACTTGATTTCTATTTGAGCACCAGACGGAGGATTTAATTTTTGATATGATCCCCATTGATCTCAAAGATGCAAAGAAGGAAAAGTTGTTTTATGTTGTTGCGAATGCGGTCGTGTATCGCAAGAGTGACGGCCGGTGTTTGCTCTTGAAGCGGAGCATGCGCGAAAAGGTACATCCCGGGCGATGGGCGCTGCCCGGTGGGAAGCTTGAGTGGCAGGATTTGAGTCGCGATAATCCCACATGGATGCAGGGTGATATTCCGGAATCAACCGACGTGATTGAGCGGCTCGTTGCTCGCGAGATTAAAGAGGAAGCAGGCATCACCGTCGCGCTCTCTTTTTTCTATCTTGGCAGTTATGCCTTTGTACGGCCAGACGGAATCCCGGTGATTCTCCTCAAGTACGGTGCCATGTATACTGGTGGCGATGTTGTGCTCGAAGAAGGCGCGTTTACCGAGCACGCGTGGGTGAATGAAAAAGAGGCGCAATCCCATGATTGCCTCAAAGGAATTCCAGAGGAGATTCGAAGGACAATCGAATTTTACGAAACATCATCAGAGGCACGACGGCGAAGAATTACAATTGCGCTCGCGCTTATTCGTGATACGAATGGACGGATCTTTTTGCAACAGCGGAATGAACCCGCGTATCCGGATGCCCACGCACATTGGGATTTTCCTGGCGGCGAAATTGATTTTGGGGAAACGCCAGAGGAAACAATTAAAAAAGAATGTGCGGAGGAGATTGGATGTGATGTCGAAATTGTGCGTATGCTTCCATGGGCGCGTTCACATGTTTGGACACGCGATGACGGGCTCTCCATGCAGGTACTTGCGCTTTGTTATGAGTGTCGGATTATGAAGGGGACGCCACAATCGAAGACCGCTGAAACATTGGCAATACGCTGGGCAACGGTCGATGAGGCGCGTGCATTAAATACAATGCCGGGAATTCAAGAATTTATTTCGTATGTCAAAAAATAAATACAAAGTGGTCTGTTTTGACCTTGATGGAACGCTCGTCGACGGGATTGATTATATTTACGATCATCTCTGGGAGTTTTTTCAGATTGATCGAACGAAGATCGCATCGACGCTTACGGATTATCGGAGTGGCGCGATTACGTATGAAAATCTTGTTGCGAATGATGTTCGTGCGCTTCGTGAGGCTGGTGTCACGCGCGATCGGTTTAAGGAGGCATTGGTTTCTCTCACTCCAATGATCGGCGCACGGGAGACACTTCTTGCACTCAAGGAACGCGGCATGAAGATTGCACTCATTTCTGGGAGCGTTCATCTTGTGTTGAAGCACGCGTTTCCGGATTATGAATCGCTCTTCGATCACGTCTTCTTGAATCATTATCGATTTGATGAACAGGGCGTGCTTCAAGATGCAGTTGCGACACGATTCGACGATGCGCATAAAGCTGATGGGTTACTCCACGTCGCCGAAAAAGAGGGCGTGAGCCCTGCAGAGTGCGTCTTTATTGGTGACAATGACAACGATCACCATATTGCGCGCGTCGCCGGCCTCACGATTGCGTTCAATTGTAAAAGTCCGGAACTCGCCGCACACGCGCACCATGTCATTAAAGAAAAAGATCTTCGCCACATATTGGCATTGATCCCGTAGCGACAGCGTGGTATTATTCCAGTGTATGCGTTTGACCATTACTATTATTGTTGCCATCGTCGCTATAATCGGAACATGGTTTTTATTTTTTAATGGGCGTGTTGAGGCCCCCGTTTCTCATATGACTGTTCGATTAAAAACAACGAAGGGGGATATTCGAATTGCGTTGTTCAGTGATGAGGCGCCGAAGGCAGCGAGTAATTTTTTAAAACTCGCAAAGGATGGTTTCTATGATGGCCTCACGTTCCACCGGCGGGAAGAAGGATTTGTGATTCAAGGGGGAGATCCGAATGGCAATGGTACTGGTGGCCCGGGATATAAATTTGAGGACGAGCCAGTGAAGCGAAAGTATACGCGCGGCATTGTTGCCATGGCGAATTCTGGACCGAATACGAATGGGAGTCAATTCTTTATTATGCTCCGCGATACACCGCTTCCGCCAAGTTACACGATCTTCGGCGAAGTAACGGACGGAATGGATGTCGTTGATGCAATCCGTGTCGGCGATGTGATGGAGCGTGTTGTCGTCGAATAATCTTATCTTTATGCGTACAGGAGCAAAACGACAAGGAGATGAATATTATCAATGCCCGCTCTGCAAGTTTTATTATCTGGAAAAAGAATGGGCTGATGCATGCGAGGCGTGGTGTCGCGATCATTCGAGTTGTAATTTGGACATTACAAAACACGCCGTACATCCACCGTTTGGGAAGGAACCATAATTTCATTCTCATATTCTCAAGAACATTAGAATGATAATTAGCGGACGGTTCCGAGGAGGAGGGGAAGGTTGAGGTGGAGGCGCTTTGTTTCGCCTTTGAGACGATGCGTTTTGCGGAGTGGGAGATCGCCGCGTGACGTGGTGTGCTGTGTGTGCGCGAGCAGACTTGACCCCAGCGTTACCACATGTTTCCCAAATTGTTCTGCGAGCGTATCGACTGCAGCGTATATTCGTTGCAGTCGTTCGAGTTTTATTGGGAGTTCAAAGAGCGAGCGCTGGATTGTGGTGTCAAGGATAAGATCGGTGAGCACAACACCGGTCGCGCGATAGGGAGTGTTGTTGCGAAAGCACGCGTCAAAGAGCGGCCGGATTGCGATCATCATCT
Source organism: Candidatus Uhrbacteria bacterium (assembly GCA_016206165.1). Classification (GTDB taxonomy): domain Bacteria; phylum Patescibacteriota; class Patescibacteriia; order JACQSD01; family JACQSD01; genus JACQSD01. The sequence continues at coordinate 10,355 of JACQSD010000008.1, read as the reverse complement.
CGTGCGGGTATGCGGAGTGGCGCGAGAGCGTTCCTTCGGTGGTTGCGTATTGGAATTCCTGTGTCTTCAAAAAGAGCGTGATTCGCCGCGTGACGAGGCCATGTCGTCGCGCCTTGATACATGCGTTCTCGAGATTTTTTGAAAGTTGTGCAAAAACAAATGCGCGATCGTGTGATGGTGGTGTGAATGTCCGCGTTTTTGAAATGGAGGTGTATGTTGATTTTTCTTCGGGAACGATCGGGTATACGGATTCCCCCCGGAGCTCTTTCCAAAGCTCAAGCTGTGGTTTTGCAAAGTGCGTCGTTATGAACACTGCATCACGCGTTACAAAATCGAGTGCAGTTGCGATGCCAAGTTTTGCTGCGTACGCGGCAGTTTGCGGCCCAATACCCCAGACGTTATCGAGCGGAGTTTTTTCAAGATACGGCTTTGGTGCATCCGCAGGGATTGACGTAAATCCGTGTGGCTTTTTATATTTTGATCCAATTTTTGCGAGCACCTTGGAGATACTTAAACCAATAGAAACGGTGATCCCGAGTTCGCTGCAGATTGCATCCTGCATTTTTTGTGCGATTGTTTCGTATGAGGAATGTGTAGGACCACGAAGCCCGGTGATATCGGCGAAGCCTTCGTCGATTGAGTATTCTTCAACGAGTGGTGTGGTACGACGCATGATCGCGAACATGCGTTTTGAGAAGAGACTGTAGGTTTCGTAGTCGGATGGAACAATGATCGTGTCCGGGCAGAGCTTCGGAACATCGTGGAGTGCAACGCCACGAGAAATGCCACGTGCTTTTGCCTCGTAGCTTGCCGCAGAAACAATGCCGCGTTCTTTGCCGGTGACGACCGGTCTCCCACGATATTCCGGATGCACTGCTTGCTCGCACGCAGCAAAAAAAGCGTCGCCATCGACGTGGACAATTGCTTTTGGCCAGTCATTGAGAGAACCCCAGGGCATAGGAATGCAAAATGAAGAATGCAAAATGCAAAATATTTTTCATTCTCAATTCTGCATTCTGCATTTTCAGATATATTTCCTCACCACACCCGTGACAACTCCGGTGATCGCGAGTTCTTCTTTTGGAACGAACGGGGGATAGCGCGGGTTTGCGGCGATGAGGACAATTTTGCCTCCTCGCTTCTCGTAGTATTTCATGGTCCATTCATGATCGATTTCTGCAACAACAATATCACCGCTCTTTGGCGTGCGCCCACGTTCGACGATGACGAGATCACCTTGGTGAATCCCCGCATTGATCATCGAGTCTCCCGAAACTTTCAAAAGAAAACTTGCATCATGGTTGTGGATGAGATAGTCGTCGAGTGACATTGTATCTGCCATTTCTTCTTCTGCAGGGGAGGGGAATCCCGCCTCGACTGTGCCGAGAATACGGGCGGATGTGAGGCGATGGGGGAGGAGGCGGCCGGTCTTGTCCTTTTTGAGCAATCCCTGCTCGCACAGTGCAGCAACAATTTTCGCAACTGCGTTTTTAGACTGCACACGAAAAAGCCCTGTCATCTCGGCATATGATGGCATGCGATGGTTCTCTTTGAAGAATGCGCGGATCGCTGCAAGACGTTTTTGTATTGTCGTTTGCGGCATAGAACCTCACCCCTCCCTGGGCCTGCGCCAGCTCGGCCCGCCTCCGGCCCCTCTCCTACAAGGAGAGGGAGTTATGTATTATCAGTATAGTGAACGAACGTTCACCTTGCAATGGGGGTGTGGATAGAGTGTCTTTATGATATACTCATGAACGATTTATCATTAGCATTATACGTATGTACTTTTTTAACGAACTCTCCGGGTATTACGACTCCGCACTCCTCGCACTCCGTGTCGCAGTCGGAGCAAGTTTTCTTGCCCATGGCCTTATGAAGCGAGGGATGTGGAGGATGCAACCGTCTGCCGAGATGCCAGTGGGGATGCTCAATATGATGCGTTTTCTCTCGATCGTTGAGCCGCTCGGTGCGCTTGCAGTTCTCGCCGGGTTCTTGACGCAATATGCGGCAATTGGCTTTGGTCTCATCATGCTTGGAGCCATCTATTTCAAAACACAAAAGTGGGGGAAGACGTTTGCCGGAGACGGTGGATGGGAACTTGATCTTCTCCTCCTTGCGTCCGCCATTGTCCTTTTGCTTGGCGGCGCTGGGAACGTGAGTATTGACGCACGACTGTTGCAAATATGACAGAACATCGTTTATCAAAGAAAGCGTGGATTGTTGCCGTATCCATGGGCTATGGGCACGAGCGTGCGGCGTACGGGCTTTCCGATTTAGCGCATGAAGATGAAGTGATTATTGCAAATAAGTATAAAGGGATTCCCGCTGATGATCGCCAGCGCTGGAAGAAGGGAAGGGATATGTACGAGACGATTTCGCGCCTGCAGGCAACGCCGATTGTCGGAAGATATATTTTTGAGGTCATGGATCGATTGCAGCAGATTGAACTTTTTTACCCGCGACGCGATCTTTCCGATACAACATTGCAGTTGCGCTACACGTATCGCGATATTGTGAAGCATGGTGTGTGCCGTGATCTCATCCAACGCCTCGCAAAACATCCGCTCCCACTCATCGCAACTTTTTTTGTGGCCGCATTTGCGGCCGAGTATTATAACTATCCCGGCGATATCTACTGTGTCATTTGTGATGCAGACATTAGCCGCACATGGGCGCCACTCGATCCAAAACGATCACGGATTAAATATTTTGCGCCAAACGGACGTGTCGTCGAGCGTCTGAAACTTTACGGCGTCCCAGAGAAAAATATTTTTCTCACTGGGTTTCCATTGCCGCGGTCGTTGATTGGTGGTCCAGAGGCGAGCGTTCTCAAACAAGATCTTACACGGCGCCTCTATAATCTTGATCCGCATAAAATTTTTCTCAAGCGCAATGAAGCGACGCTTCATCACTTCCTTGGGCCGCACCACGTGCCAAAGCGCCCACATCATCCGTTGACGCTTACATTCACGGTCGGCGGCGCAGGGGCGCAGCGTGCACTCGGATGGGAGATTCTCGCAAGTCTTCGTGAGCGTATTGCGCGCCACGAGATCCGGTTCAATCTCGTTGCAGGGGTTCGGCACGATGTCGCTCGGTATTTTCGTGATGCTGTCAAAGAGCTTCGACTTCAAAAGGAACTCGGAACGTGGGTGAACGTCGTGCACACGGAAACGCGCCCTGCGTATTTTGATACATTTACACGGCTCCTCCATACCACCGATATTCTTTGGACAAAACCATCCGAGCTCTCGTTTTATACTGGCCTTGGCATGCCGATTATCATGGCTCCGCCTTTGGGATCACAAGAAGATTTTAATGAATTGTGGCTGAAAATGATTGGTGGCGGGATTAAGCAAAATGATCCGCGCTATACCGATGAGTGGCTGTTCGATTGGGTTGAAAGTGGGGGATTAGCGCGCGCGGCGTGGAGTGGCTACATTGAAGCCCCCACACATGGGTCGTATCGGATTGAAGAAATTATCAGTGGTCGCAAATACAAACTCGCGAAGTTGCCGTTGATTGTGTAACATACCCTATGCGCCATCCATATCGATTACTCGCACTACTCATCGTGATCGATCTCCTTGTCGTCATTTTGCATTATTGGTTCGGGGGAACGATTCGTTTTTTTCACTTAGATAAAGAACAGAATCTTGCGTCGGTGTATTCGGGGAGTTTGTTGCTCGCTGGTGCGGTGATGAGCTTTGGCGCGTGCATTGTCCTTGGAAAGATGGGAGCGTTTCGTGATCGTGTCATTCTTTTGCTCCTTGGCCTCGGTCTTTTTTACTTGGCGATCGACGAGATGGTGGTGTTGCACGAACGGATTGGCCTTGCACTCAATTACCGTTTTGGGCTCACCGGATACAAAGGGTCGGCATTCAATTGGGTCATTTATTATACGCCGGCAATGATTGCGAGCGTTTTTGTTTTCTGGGGGGTGCTCCGTATGCTGTGGATGAGAGAGTGTCAACTTTTTATCATTGCCCTCGTTGGAGTATTCGTATTGTTCTTTTCGCTTGGAGCCGAAGCGCTCGGGGGGAGAATGTTGCAGTCAAAATTTTACACCACAATATCCGTGATTGAAGAATTTGCTGAAATGGTCGGGGAATCGTTCCTCCTTGTTGTGATCGCTTGGTTCTTCACCAGGCTGTTCCATGAGCACTATACTCGCCGGCCACCATCGTTATTTAATGAGGAGCATGTATGAATGCAGTGACGCAATTTTTGCGAGGTACTTGTTTTCTTTTTCTCACGGTGTTTTTTGGCGCGCTCACCAGTTTCGGAGTGAGCGCGCTTGTTGGTCCGTGGGTTTTGGATGTGTACGAATCATTGCGCGGGCCGATCCAGTATGAAAATGCGGTGAGTATGTATTTTTTTGGCGCGATCATACTTTTTATGCTTGGATGGGGGATACTCATCCTCCAACGATGGACTCGGGAGCGGGGTGTTCTGTGGGTGTTTATGGTGTTTGCGTTTGTCGGGATTGCATCTATATTTATTTTTGATACCGCACATCGTCTCCAAGCGGAATTTTCATGGATTCGATATACAACAGCCGGTGCACTGCTGCTCACCGCAGTTGCAAGCCTCAGCATTGGTTGGTGGTATCATCGGCACGGGACAATTCGTTTTCTCCGGTGGCTTTGGTGGTGGCTTGCAGCGGTTTTCCTTTATGCTGCAGCAGATGAAGTTTTCCAATTACATGAGGCAATGGGTATGTGGCTTGAGCGAGTCTTTCGTGTTGATCACGCAGTTGGAGATTACATCACCATGGGATATGCGGTGATCGGGCTCGTCTTTCTTCTTGTCTTCGTTCGTACCTTGTTCCGTGAGTATGTTCCTGCACATCGCTTGCCGATTCAACTCCTCTTGCTTGGGGGAGTGTTTTATTTTTTGTCCACACTCTTCGACACACTCGATGGCTGGGCGCACACATGGCTCACGGCGCTTGGCGTACGACTCACGAGCGGAGGAACGTTCGTGTTCTCTGATCTTTGGTATCCGCTCTTTGCACCACGACGATTTTTGAATTCGCTTGAGGAAGTATTTGAAAATATCGCAGCATATCTTTTTGCGCTTGCGCTCGTCATCCTTGTGTTGCAAAAATATCGTCCGCGGTTTTTTGATGCGCGAGCACGAATATTCCCACGCATTTCCCGAGCATGCGCAGTGGTCTTTGGCGGCGGCATTATCCTCATTATCTTTTGGGCGCGGCCGACATTGACCGCACAAAGCCCAATCATTGGTATGGACGCGCGCGCAGTGGCGGCTCCTCTTTCACATGGGCTTTCGCATACCGATGCACTCGTGTATCAAGAACCATGGGGAGTCTTGATTGGGAATGAAGGGGGAGGAAATGTTGTCTCGCTTTTCAATCGCGAGCTTCAACCATCACTTGATCGTGACTCTGGAATGGTCAATGTGGATGGGCTTGCCGCGACCCCTGAAGCAATTTTTGCATCAGACCCGGTGCGTCACTCTGTTTCTCGGTATACGAAGCAAAACGGATGGGAAGAATTTTTAACACGGAAGCAAGGCATACGTGACCCGGAGGGGCTCGCGGTTGTTGGTGATACACTGTATATCCTTGACGAGACAGAGCGGAAGATCTTTTCTGTGAACACAAAAACGCGCGTTGTCGAATCAGTAAAACCAAAGCACCGGAAATTTCGTGCGCCCGAGGGGATTGTGTATCAGCCGGCACGTGATCGATTCCTCGTCACGGATGATGTGACTGGATATATTTTTTCAATACGATGGGGGGAGGAACCAAAAATTTTTGCGGGTCCTGACGCAAAACTCCGTTTCCCGGAAGAAATTACCGTTGCTGAAAATGGAAATGTGTTTGTCACGGACAACGGAACTCGTGAAATTATCGAGTTTACCGTTGATGGGACGATCGTCAGACGGATTCGTTTTCGGCGGATGTATGGCGACCTCCATGGTATTGCGGTCGTCGGGAGTGAAGGAGAACAAAAAATATATGTCGTGACGTCCGACGGCTATGGCAGTGAGAGCTTTATGCCAAGCATGGTTTGGGAGTTCTGATCGGTGTGGTATACTTACGAATATCATTAAACATTCATCATTAAACATATTTATGTCCATACATATTCGTCGGTTTATCGTTCCGTTTGCAGTTGCAGCACTCCTTCTTGCATTTGCTCCTTTTGCACATGCGAAGGGAACGAAGCCAAAAGTACAAAAGTATGTGGGCGGTGGTAGTACATTCAATGTACCACAAGGATGGGTTGCTGTTACTGGGAAGACCACAAAAGAGGATAAGGCATTATTTCGAGAATTTGATAGCGAAATAATTAAAAAGACATTCACCGGAGGGAAGCTGATCGCAGCATTCGTGAACAAGCAATATGAGCAGGCAATAATACTTTTTGCAACAGACAGTGACATAAAGATTAATAAGAAGACCGTGAGTGTGAAAGAATATGGGCAACAAGGAAAGATAATGGGAGATATAAAAATCGATAAACTCCCGGCCGTACAATGGACAGTTCAATCATCAGACGGAGTAGAACGGCGTTTCACGAGTGTCATCAAGAATGATCTCGCATATACTATATATCTTTACAGTGGGCCAGGGGTTTACGATAAGGAGAAAGGGATTCGCGATGCATATGCGAAGATTGTGAAATCGTTCCAATTTGCCACAAAAGCAAAAGCAGCGTCAAAAAAGAAGACAGCGCCAAAAAAGAAAAAATAGAAATGTATGATGAGAAAGAGCGGTATTGTATCGATCATTGTTATTGGTGTTGTTATTTTTGGGGGAGTCTTCTGGTATCGCTACTGGCCTGGGTTACGGCCCGCATTTGGGCCGGCTCCGGTGGATATCACGACGCTCATTCCGGATACGCTTGCAGAGGATGCACATGAGCACATTGCCGAGACAGATACGCTCGGCGCAGAGGAAGCAGCTACCGCAGCAGAGCAGCAGAACCCGTTGAAGCTACCAAAGGGCTACAGGATTTCTATTTTTGCCCGTGGGCTCGGAAAACCGCGCGTCATTGCATGGGATCCAGCAGGAACGCTCCTCGTGAGTATCCCGAGTGCAGGGAAGATCGTTGCATTGCCGGACGAGAATAAAGATGGCACATCAGATCGTGTGGTTACCGTTGTTGAAGAGTTAGATCGCCCACATGGCATTGCGTTCGATGAACAATTGCTCTCGATCGCGGAGAGTGGTGCGGTCGCACAGTACGAGTACTCCTCGAAAACTTTTCGTGCGAGCACGCGTATGCCAATGGTCAATTTGCCGGCTGGAGGCAACCATTTCACACGAACAATACAGTATGGGCGTGATGGCATGCTGTATGTGACGGTCGGATCATCGTGCAATGTGTGTTATGAACAAGATGATCGGCGTGCGGCGATGCTCCGGTTTGATCCTCAATCACGAGCGCCAAAGCTCGAACCGGTTGCATGGGGGCTTCGGAACACCGTTTTCTTCGCGCAACACCCGACGACGGGTGAGTGGTGGGGGAATGATATGGGGCGGGATTTCCTCGGCGACGACCTTCCCCCGGATGAGCTGAACATTATCCATTTCGGTAATTATGGATGGCCGCGATGTTACGGCAACCGGATTGTTGATCCATTTGGTGGCACAGCGGCCGTATGCGAAAAAACAATCCCGGCGCATTATCAGTATCAGGCGCACGTTGCTCCACTTGGCCTTGTATTTGAAAATGAGAAGACACTCTATGTCGCGTATCACGGATCATGGAATCGCTCCTCACCGGTTGGATATAAGGTCGTTAAGCTCACGCTTGATGATCAATACCGTGTCGTCAACGAAGAAGATTTCTTGACTGGGTTTCTTACGCCGCGTGGCGCGCTCGGGAGACCCGTTGATCTTTCCTTCGGACCAGATGGAGCACTTTATATCTCTGATGATAAGGCAGGTGTGATCTATCGAGTAACAAAAACAAAATGATAAAACGTTATTTTCTTATTTTTACGTTCACTCTTTTTCTCGCTGCATACGGAGGCGCTGTTTTTGCCGCACCGAAAACACCGCGGCAGCAGTACAAGGGGTTTGTGCTTCAAGAAAAGGGGAAAAAGGACGAGGCATGGTTTGTTGATCCGCGCACATTAAAGCGCTCGTGTTTTCGTGTGACGGCCGATGTACAGGCGGCGCTCGCATTGCTCCGCGTTCGCCGCGCGACAGTGACAAAAAAAATTCTCGCCACAATTCTTGTTACCCGCGCATGCCCAAAACCGAAAATGATTGTGATTCCTCCGGTCGAAGCGCCAAAAGTAACGACGCCAGAAAATCCGGAGCCTCGACAAACGGAGTTACCAAAGCCGCCGGAACCCGTGCAGCTACCACCAACTGTGCCGAGTGAACCAAGGGAACTCCCTACAGTTTCGCTTGTGACAAAGGCTCAAGAATTTGCAGACATCGCGAATGCACGTCGGCGTGCACGCAATGTGCCCGAGCTTATTGTGCACCCTGCACTGACGACGGTTGCGCAGGCGTACGCTGATGGTACGCAGAAATTTGAACGTGATACGATACAGCCACTCCTCAAGGCACAAGGATATAGTATGGGGCGGGCAACTGCGTTTACCGCAAGTGGTTATACGAGCGCGCAAGATGTTTTTGATGGATGGGCGACGCGGCGTGCGAACACATCACCTACCGATGATAGCGCGATGATAGATATTGGTATTGGATATGTAGAGAGTATGGGTGGGCAGTCAACGCAATGGGCGATCCTCCTTACGGAGTCACGTGTGCACGAACAGGAACAGGAGCTCGTCGAAATTGCGGCGACGCTTGCGGATCGTACGGCAGTGTTCGACGAAGTATTAACTCGAACAAATGCAGCGCGCGCAGCATGTTCGTCACCAACGGATCACCCACTTCCGCGTCCCGAGATTCTGTGTCCTGATGCTGAGCCAGAATGTTTTTCCTCATTGCCCCCGCTCACCAGCAATGCACTCCTTTCTCTCGCCGCACAAGGGCATACCGATGATATGAAGACGCGGCAATTTTTTGGGCATCAGAATCCAGACGGTTTGAGTTCAGGTGAACGCGTTCGGAATACAGGATATCGTTTTCAAACGACAGGAGAGAATATTGCGCAAGGGCAAGGGAGCGCAGAGCGGGTTGTCAATGGATGGCTCAAAAGTTGTGGTCATCGCAAAGCTATTCTTTCACCACTCTGGACAGAAATTGGGCTCGGGCTCTCGCTTGCCACGGAACTCCTTGATGAAGAAAAGCCCCTCCCGATTTACTGGGCACAGGAGTTTGCAAAACCGTAGTGTAACGGAAAAACTGAAAAACCAAAGAACGGATGAACAAAAAAAGTTTACATTCATCAGTTCATACGTTCTTTCGTCTGAACGATGCCTTGGCTTCTTATCGTCACGATTGCACACCTTTTAAACGCCGGGGCATTCCTTGCGGACAAATTTTTGTTGGCGAAAGCAGTGCCAAAGCCAGCGGTGTACGCGTTTTGGATTGGCATCCTCGGACTCGTTGCACTCGTGCTGCTTCCGTTTGGATTTGTTGTTCCTACACTCGAACAATTTGCGTATGCGCTGCTCGCCGGAGGCACATTTGAGGTCGCACTCCTTTTTTTCTTTGCCGCGCTTCGACGCCTTGAAACATCGCGCGTTGTTCCTGTTGTGGGAGGATTGCAGCCACTCATCATTCTCGTGCTCTCGTACGCATTTCTTGGAGAGCGCCTTGCACGTGGAGAATTATTTGCACTCGCGCTCCTTATTCTTGGGAGCATTATTATTTCGTATGATGGAGGGAGACTTTCGCTCCGCGCACTCCGATCGCAACGGCGAGGATGGCTCTACGCGTTTGTTGCGGCGATTGTTTTCTCCTTTTCATTCACGCTCACAAAGGCAGTTTTTACGACACAGCCATTTATCAGTGGGTTTGTCTGGATTCGCATTGGCGCGTTTTTGACTGTCCTTTTGTTCCTCCTTCGACGAGAGTGGCGGCATGATATTCTCGAAAAACAGGAGCGACCAAAAGGGAAGCTTGCCGTGCTTTTTTTTGCGGGGCAATCTGCAGGTGCAGTTTCCGCACTGCTTCTCAACTACGCGATCAAACTTGCGAGCGTTACTCTTGTCACTGCGATGCAAGGACTTCAGTATGCGTTTCTCTTTTTTCTTGCGATCATACTGGGGAAGCGCTTTATCCAGCTGCGAGAGCGGCTGAACACAGTCATCGTCATTCGTAAATCGTTTGCGATTGTTTGTATTAGCGTCGGACTCGTTGTGCTTGCATACACCTAGTTTGAGACTGTAGAAAAAGCAAAACAATGGTAGCCGCAATCTTTAGGTTGCGCAATGGAACGCAGGCTAAAGCCTACGCC
>JACQSD010000006.1 GCA_016206165.1 Candidatus Uhrbacteria bacterium | reverse complement strand
TTATTCGCGAAGTCACCGGAGATGATATAGATGAAGAGGCAAAACTCTTAGACAGTTATGACGATCCTAAAAAATTCGGCCTGGACAAAGTGAGCTATACGTATCGCATCGTTTATCGGAGCAACAACCGAACGCTCACGAACGACGATGTAAGCAAAATTCATAACGAATTATACAAACAAACAGCGGAGCAGTTTAAAGCCGAGCTAAGAATTTGATTCCTCTAACTAAACAAAAAAAATATGCAAATCATGCGGACGCGATTCAAAAAGGATATCGTGGCGGAGTTCCTGCCGTCGACGAAACCATCATCAAAGGTGATCATTATTTGTGGTGGAATGCCAGGCGCCCCAAAACAAGAAGCGCTGCTCTCATTCATTACACGATACTCAAAAAAGGATTACTGGGTTTTTTACCCGCGATACCGTGGCTCATGGGAAAGTGGCGGTCAATTCTTACACCGTGAACCAACGGACGACATTCGCGATGTGATCAACGAACTTCCACACGGATTCACAAATCTCTGGAACAACAAACGATATCGCGTACGCCCTACAGAAATTATTCTCTTCGCAAGTAGTTTTGGTGGCCCTGCCGGAATTTTACTCTCCAAAGATCCGCGTGTCACAAAAGTAATCGCTATCTCCCCTGTCGTCGACTGGCGGGATCCATCAAAAGACGAACCGCTTGCATGGCTCGGTAAAGTCGTCCCAAAAGTATATGGCAATGCGTATCGATACACGATGCGAGACTGGAACAAACTCAAGACCGGCCGCTTCTACAACCCCGCTACACGCATAAACGATATTGATGGATCGAAAATTTTGATGGTCCACGCAAAAGATGATGGAAGTGTTGGCTACCCCGCAGTCGCCAGATTCGCAAAAAAAATTGGGGCGACACTCATCACACGACAACACGGTGGCCACCTTGGATTCTCATTCGTCGTGCACAACAAATCACTCTTCAAAAAAATCTCCAACTTCCTGCGATCGTAAAAAAGTGAGGGGCACGGCGCGCTGCGCAGTGCCCCCCGAGAACCCTCCCTTCGTTCTCGTGATGATTCGTACTCGTTCAGCTCGCTGCCTCCGCGCGAGCTGTCCTCTTGCTCTCCTGCCACTTCTTCCAACGGCCGGAACGAGAACCGCTCTTCACCCTGGTCTCGTCCTTCCGCTGACCCCAGGGCGCGAGGCCGGCGCTCATGCGCGCGGCCGCGTGCCAGACGTAGTCCGCGGCGATCTGGTTCGCGACACTCTTCAGGCGCTCGTCGCTTCCACAGAACACGACCCACGGGAACCCCGCGAGGACGCTGTCCTTGAGGAGCGGTGCTGCATTCGGGTTGAACTGGTTCACGTGACGGACGACGAAGTTCCGCCCGAGCACCTCCCCCGCATCCCGCGACACGACGACGAGCACCCGCGACAACGGCACGCGCTGAACGAGATCCTCCTTGACGCCAGTGAACGTCGGGACGACGAGCAGCGTCACCTGCTCGACACCGATGAGCCCCTCGACGACCCTGTACTCGCCCCGCTCTTGCCATTCACCGAACTGCCGCGGCTTCTGCGTCGAGTTCTCCGTCCGCAAGAACTCGAGCGTCTTCACCGCGATCGCGTCACTCTCGAGAGCGACAATCACCCGTACCGGACCACCGTTTCCTTGCATGACATCTCTCCTGTGTATCGCTGTTGATGAATTGTCCGTTGACGATCGTCCACGCTTCCCCGTTCGGCGTGAAAAACCGTCAGAGACTATCCACAAATGAAAACCGATCCTTTGTGAGGATCGGCTGCATTGCGTATGGATACTCTATATTCTTTATCGCTTTTCCATAAACGCATGACGCAGCCGACCATCCGCGACGACGCGGCGGTTTGTAATAAAGAGACAAATGTCGGAATACCTGTGCTGCATACAATATTCACACTAGCGTATATCGTCCGAGCTGTCAAAAAGAGGATGTGGAAAACACGCCCCAAAATCAAACGCCCCCACCTAGCCAAAAGCCGGGTGGGGGCGAAATCGTTTACCTCCTTTTCTACTCGATGAACGCAAAGTGCTGACGCGCGAACTTCGGGAGCCAGAAGATCGGCGGGGCAATATCCTGCTCCTTCAGGTATGGCCAAAGTCGATCCCAGTATTTCCCGGAAACCTCAACGCCGATGAGTGCAGCCCGATCCTCTTTCGCGACACGAGCCGACGCAAGATAGAGAATGAGATTCGCGATAACACGCCGCCGTGTCTCCTCGACGTTGAGGACCGTATACGACGGTACCGACTTCCCAAAGTCGTCAACGATGGCATCCACGATACCGACGCGCCGCGCCTCCTCTGCAGCACGTTCTATGAATGATCTGACACGCGATGTGATTGACGTGAGCCGTATTGCTCGTCCTGTCACCTGCTCCAATTGCTGAATGACGGCGGTAAAAGCCGCCCAGTTCCGCGCGAGATGTTCCTCTGGTCTCCCATTCGCAAGCGTTCGCGGATGGAGCACCGGAACGAGATTCGGGTAATCGAGAAGATCCGGTGCAAGTGCAAAAAACTCGACATCGCGGATGCCATCACCGGCGAGTCGTAAAATCTTCTCCATCACACCAATGAAGGCACTCACCTTCTCTTGCGCAAGGTCTTCGACTAGCGCCGTTCGGTCCTGCTTCGCATTCGGGCAGAAGATGCCTTGCAGCGAGATCGGCAAATTCGGGAACGTGCACGATGAATCCTGTGGAGTCCCAAACACAGAGAGAATCTGCTCGGGATTCCCAACCACCGGTTGCTCACGCATGCCCTTCGTCAACCCCCATGGCTTCATCCCAAGGGCGAGACGTGTTGCGAAGTAACGAACGTAACATGCTGCTATGGCATTGGCCACGTTTCGAATATACACTGCATCCGCTCCATGTACAGCAACCAGCCAATGAAACCCAAACCCATCTTCTGCACCACCCCCCTTTCGTCGAATCTGTTCCGTGCTCATCCGAAAACGACGCCTGCCCCATGACTTGGTTGTCTTCTTCGACCACAGTGGATCACCGGAAAATATGAACACACACTCGTCAACGCCAGGGTCTTGTTCCTCGAGCAGCGCGTGTCCTGCTGCACGTGTTGGCACAAGGACGAGATCAATCGGCTGATCGCAAATCGTCCCGGTGGCCATCCGATGTCCATTGTTCTCGACCCAGTCACTGAAACGACGAGGATTATCACACGTCGTCTCTTTGCGGATCTGCTCACAGACATCTGCAGCAGCCGCGTCATCCGCAACCGCCATAATGCATCGAATCGGCTTGATCATTTGACTCCGTCCTTTCTCTCGAATTTTGAAAGACCTGCCTAGTGCTTCCCATTGGATCACCCGAGGGCACAGTTCCCTGCGAGGAAACAACTCAGGTGATCCAATGGAAACTCATCCGAAAGCAGGGTCTTGCGCAAAAAAGTAAAATTTGCGAGAATACAAAAGGCACACAAAAACGCTGTATGATTCCCTGCAAGGATGAGTATTGTGTTCGCGTGTGCCTGTTTTATTTATTGCATGTCATAGACAGTGTATAAACAAAACAGCTGATCCTTGTTGGGATCAGCTGTTGTCGTTTACAATGGTTACATTCACGACAAAACTTCTGATCCCTGATCAGCAATATACATACCAATAATATAGTTTTGCGCGAATTGTTTATTCATACCTATCCGTATCCTAGCAAGAATAATTTTTTCTGTCAAATGTTTAGAGACCTCGCCCAACCCTTTCAACCATTTCCGCTAAGCGACACGAATACCCCCACTCGTTGTCGTACCAAGCAACCACTTTGACCAGATCACCATCAACCACTTTTGTCAACGAGAGATCAACAATGGACGAATACGAATTCTTGATAAAGTCAGAGGAGACGAGTTCCTCGTTCGTCACGGCAAGAATCCCTTTCCAGCGCGGAAGTTTCGATGCAGCAACAAGTGCAGCGTTGATCTCTTCCGCGGTCACATGCTTTTTGAGCACAAAAGTAAAATCAGAAAGTGAAACAACCATCACCGGCACACGAATCGAAAGTCCATCAAAAAGTCCTTGCAATTCTGGGATTGCCTCTGTCACTGCAATCGCAGCGCCTGTGGTGGTCGGGATGATATTCGTGGCTGCCGCGCGCGCACGACGTAAATCTTTGTGCGGGCCATCTTGTAAAACTTGATCCGGCGTATACGCATGCACCGTCGTCATCATTGCTTTCTTGACGCCAAATGTCTCGTGCATAATTGCAGCGACAGGCGAAATACAATTCGTGGTGCAGGATGCGTTATTGATAAGCGCAGCATCACCGAGTGTCTTATCATTCACCCCCATCACGTGCGTCGGCACTCCCCCGCCCTTTGCAGGAGCCGAGAGCACGACTCGTTTCGCGCCCGCCTTGACATGTAAACTCATCCCCTCTTTATCGGTGAAGCGACCAGTGGACTCCACGACCACATCAATTTTCAATTCCTTCCATGGCAGAAGAGATGGATCCTTCTCTGCGAACACGCGAATCTTTTTCCCGTCAACAATAATATGTTGCTCATCAAACGTCACATTCTTATCATAGTGCCCATACGACGTATCGTATTGTAAAAGATGCGCGAGTGTTTTCGTGTCAGTCAAATCATTGACCGCAACAAAATCAAGCTTGAGTTTGTGCTCAAGACTCGCCTTCAAAACATTTCGGCCAATGCGGCCAAATCCGTTAATTGCAACGCGTGTAGACATAATATTGATTAATCCTTGAATGGTAAATGAAATTGCTTTTTCAGGATTGCAATAAGTTTCTCCCCGCACATCGGACAGAATTCAAATGAGCAATAGGGAGATCGTATCGTCACTTCAACCACACGCCTATCCCAATTCGCTTCACGATCCATAACTTTTTTGCATACATCGCATTTCCTGATAATCATAGACTGAAAGTATAGCACAGCCGCGAAAGACGTAAAACTACTGTCCATTGGCAGGAGCTAAGCTCCTGCCAATGATTGGTTCAGGAGCGCATAATCACGATTCGTCCATGCAAAAACAAAATCCTCATGCGATTGCCCATAATCGCCAATAACCTCACGAATACAGGTATGATCGAGGAGAAAACGTGACCCTCCCTGTTTGATGTATGCAAGATAGCTCGACCAACGATATGTAGACAGATATTGCTTTGCTCTCTTTTGATCCACAATCCCACGCACCTTCCAATCTTTTTGTTCTAACGAGAGTGGGTTCAAATGGATATAGCGTATAAGATGCTGGAGGTACGAATCCTTATCCACAGCCCTCGCCTTAAAAGTAGACTCAAATAGACGACCAGTACGTTTTGATCTCAAATTAAAATAGTTTGTATATCCAGTGCCGATACGATGCATGAATTCACTCACACCACCTTCTGTTCTTTGTTGTAATAAGAGATGGAAATGATTCGGCATAAGAACAAAACTCAAGATAGAGACGAGCGGCCGTCGCACCTCTCCGGCTGCTGCTCGCCTTGCACAATCCATAAAGCTCCTACGATGTGGACGTGTAACAATTGCTACATCATTAAACTCATAGAGAATCTGCATGAATCTCCAATAATCACTGTTTGCAAGAAAAATTTTTCTTTTTTCAACACCACGATTATAAATATGATAGACCCCATCAGTTGAAAAAACGACTTTACGCATAATTGTTGGTCGGAGCTTAGCTCCTGCCAATGAACTATAGCATATCTATCTGGGGACGCGAAGGGTGTCGCCGTCGAGTGTATAGGTACCCTTCTTGCCAATCGCGTTCTTTTTAATCCATGCAATCTGTTGCTCTGCTGCCTTCCTTCCCATACGATGCACCGAGGCGTCACAATGAATTGACGTGGGAACGAGTTGAATCGCGAGCTCCCCGGAGTGCATGGTCATTCGGAGCATGAGCCCCTCTGTGGTCTCTTTTGAAAACCATTGATCAAAGATAAAATTTCCGAGCGAGTAAAAAATTGGCTTTCCATGATAAATCTCAAACGGCTGCACCACATGTGGGTGCCCACCGACAACCATATCTGCTCCTGCGTCGATGAACTGATAGGCGAGCTTTTTTTGCCGCGGTGATGGAAGACGTTTATATTCGATTCCCCAGTGTGGCATGACGATCACAAAACATTTGCGCGCTGGCGTTACCGTTGCACACTCCTGTTTCCGTTGCTTAATACTCGCAAGCGTCGGTTGTACATCACGAAGCCATGGCGCCTCCTCGAATCCGATGAGCACAATGTCGGTATCATTCGACCCAGGAATAATATTGTACGCATCCGGATCATTCGCAAAGTCTCCAAAAAATGGAATTGCAACGTCCTTGAGCGCTTCCTTTGTTTCCACAAGCCCTTGCGCTCCAAAATCATGACTATGGTTATTTGCAAGGCTCAACACAGTAAAGCCCGCTGCTTTCAATAGATGCCGGACTGACGGATCAAATGTGAAGCTCAAATTTCCTTTGATCGCTCGCGTCGGATTGCCTGTGATCGTCCCTTCTAAATTTCCGACCGTAATTGCGCTCGCCTTGAGCAATGAAGCGATCGCGACAAACGGCCCTTCAGGTTCACTGAAAGTAGGGAGCGCTTTTCGGACATTGCGATCGAGCATGATATCACCAACCATGGTGATGTCGACGACGTCTAAGGCAGCGTCTACCGCAAACGGCACCCCGAAAAAAAACGTTGTGGCAATGATAATGAAAACCATTATTCGCATAGCATGAACGAAAAAATGATACCCATTATTTTAATGATCCAGGTTGAACAATACTCGCGTACAACTCTTGCACTCCCCACGGACCGAAGGCCACTGACTCACGATCGGTCACACGGTAACCGCCGACAGGAGAAAATGAAATGATATACTCCATTTGATGCTGCGGTGCTAATTGCTTCACGTACCATGGCGCCCACTCGGGTGTGGACGGTCCAAATGGATGCTCGCGCGCGGGATAATAGAGGTACCACCCATCCCACTCGTATCCTCCCTCGATGTGTGTGAGCGGAACTCCAGACATGCGCAACCGATTCCCGAGTGTCCAACGCGCCTTATTCCATGCCAAATAATGACCGGTGCCAATGATGCTATACATGCCAAGGATAAAGATAAGCGAAAACGCAACTGTACGTGACCATGAGAACCGTTCGAGCATCATTGCGCTATACCACAACATCGCCGGTATAAGGAGTAACAAATAGCGATCAAACGAGCGCACGAAGAGAATTATAAAAAGATATATCCCAGAAAATGTCCAGAGAAATGTGAGGTGGCCCCCCTCATATTTATGATTCTTTATAAATGCGACAAATGCAAAGCAATGAAAGGAGATGAGGACTGCGGATACCACATAGCCAAAGGCGTACAGCCACGATGGACCAAACATGGAGACATCCCCCTGGAGCACTGGCGCGGCTGGCCCGATTCCAGAACGATTGATGATATTTCCTAAACTCGGAAAGAGATATCCAGCAGCGTTGGAAATCCAGGCAACCGTTCCTAAGCTAAACGCGGCAACCCACAGCAGCGGTTGACGGAGCCAGGAGACGTTCTTAACATACAACGCAATCGTTACTGGTGCAAGAAACAATGAAAGGATAAGCGCATGCGCCCAGCCCACGCTCACGGCGTGGCGCAGATACGACCATCCTGATGGCAGCCACTTCGCAGCCACTTCACCCGGCACGATACCAAAGTACTGGAGACTGACGACCAATAGAGCAAGGCTGAACAACGGAAGCACAAACACAATCAGCGCAGATCGCAAACGCCTCCCGCTTGATACAAGGTATTGGAGCGCAGCGGTCAACAAAATGAGCAGCACCACCTGTCGCGTAAAAAAACCAGCAACCGCGAACAGTGATCCTGCAATAAGCCACCAATTGTCGCTACGCATAAATCCACGGTGATAGCAAAAAATGGCAAGCAGCAAGAAGAGCAACGCCGGCACATCACTCATAAACGTATAACTCAGGTTGAAAAAAAGTGGATTCAGCCAGAGCATGAGGCACCCCAGCGTCACAATCCATGGAGAGCGAAAATTACCACGCAGCCAAACGTATACGAGCACGACGCACCCTACCGCTGATGCAATCCCAATAAAACGCAGTACAGAAAATGAAAAAACAAAAAAGCCGGATATTCCAATCCCGGCAAGAATCGGCACTAAATGATATGGTGCCAAGTACGGTGGATATACCATTGCCCCTGTTGTCAGTGTTCGCTGGACAGAGAGTGCCGCAACCCAATCATCATTCAAAGGAAACTCCCCCACCGGAGACACCACAAGCATCTGGACAGCAAACACTACCACCGGCGCGAGCCACCAATACTTCATAATCCGAGAACTCCCCATACATTACGTGCTTCCAAGCACAAAACGCACGAATCGCCCCACTTCGATCTTCTCTCCCGTCTTCGCGATGACTTCCGCAATCACGTCTTTCACTTTTTTTGTTTCGTCGCGATAATAGACCTGCTCAATAAGACATTGCTCCTCGGCAAATCGCTTGAGCTTCCCCTCCATAATCTTTTCAAACATGTTCTCTGGTTTCCCTTCCGCTTTCAACTGCTCACGATAAATTTCTTTTTCTTTCTCAATCACTGTTGTAGGAATATCTTCTGCCTTCACATAGACCGGTGCGCTTGCGGCAATATGCATGGAAAGATCTTTTGCGAGATTTTGAAAATCCTCGGTGCGGGCAACGAAATCTGTTTCGCAGAGGAGCTCGAGGAGCACGCCAATTTTCGCGCCATGAATATAGGAAGTAACCACTCCCTCGCGTGCAACACGCCCCATGCGTTTTGCCATTGAGCTTTGTCCTTTCTTCCGAAGAATCTCAATCGCTTTCTCAAGATTATTTGCAGACTCGGTGAGCGCTTCTTTGCAATCAACAATCCCCGCACCTGTTGCCGAACGGAGTTGCGTAATAAGTGATGTGTCGATCATACGTTATCAAATATTATTCTTCGAGCGAAGTTGAGAAGTTCTCGACAGGGCTCGAACACGAATCTTATCTTTTAGTTCCCAGCTTCAGTCGCTGGAGCCGCTTTTACCTCCGCCGCCACTGCATGTTCTTTCCGATACGCAGTGCCTTCTCGTGCTGCTGCGGCGACGAGTGATGTGATGAGCTCGATTGATTTGGTTGCGTCGTCATTCGCTGGAATACAATATGCGATCCCTGTTGGATTGACGTTCGTATCACACATGGCAACGATCGGAATCTTTTTCTTCAACGCCTCGCGCACTGCCGTCTCTTCATGCTTAATATCAACAACAAACAAGGCGTCAGGGATTTTTTCGAGATTCGCGATTCCCCCAACACTTTCCTCGAGTCGAATAATCTCTCGCTCAAATTCAAGTTGTTCCTTCTTCGTATATTTTGTGAGTTCCCCCTTTTCTCGTTTCCTGGTGAGATCGTGATACTTTTTTAAAAGTTTCTTGAGTACCGAGAAATTCGTAATCGTACCACCGAGCCAGCGCGTCGTCACATACGGCATCCCGCACTCAATCGCTGCTTTCTTCACAATCTCTTGCGCTTGGCGCTTTGATCCGACAAACACAATCGTCTGCCCGCTCGCTGCGAGGTGATGGACAAATTCAAGCGCGGATTGGAGGACGACGACCGTTTTTTCGAGATCAATAATGTGCACGCCGTTTCGTGCAGTAAAAATAGAAGGCGACATTTTTGGATGCCGTTTCGCAACCGCATGCCCAAAATGAACGCCCGCCTTCATAAAATCGACGAGTGGTGGAATCGTGATCATAGAATGTTCCTTTTTGTCCTCTCGTACTGTCAACTCTCATGCGACCCGCGATCCGCCAAAAAGCGAATGGAGGGAAGGATGCATGAGATCGAGCACGATGGGTTATGAATAATGTGGAAACAGTGTACCAGAAGATAAAAACATGTGCAAGACTCCGTGCCGCGAGATACGGAAGAATGTCTCGCCGTTCGTAAATAGCACGAATACGCGGCATGGAATTATCGAATGTTGAGGAGATTCGATTTTTTTACTCGCCGCGCGGATGCCGCCTTTCTCCTCATACGCGCATCAACCACGTCTTCCGATAATTCAACAAGACGCGGTTCTGCAAAACGATCTTCGTAAGTACGGATACTCATCAAGACAGCAATCAGACGGTTATTCATAAAAATATACTTTGGCTCTTGCGTCGTACCGTCAAGACACTGTTTCGTCTTTGTGCGTAAATCCGTCACCGAGATGCATTGTTCTTTGAACATAAAAGTATACACAAATTTAATAACAAATCTCTATACACAATATACTCGGCATAAAAAGCATGTCAAGACTGCCCCTCGCTAAAAAAAGACTGCCACCGTCCGCTGGGAAGGTGGCAGTGATACGTGGCGGCGAGCACATTGTGCTCCAAGCCGCACTTACGGTCGTCCGAGAAGAGAGAAACTGCTCCCGGTCGTTCGGCGGTAGTCGTGGAGATATCTGGTGAAGTGGAACATATCCCCTTCTCGCTTGGCGGTGGGAGGTGGTGATCCCGCTTGACAACCGACCCCGTTTGCTCGGGCCCATTCGCCGAGGTTGGGGAGGAAATCCTTTCCGGGCCTAAAAGAAACTTTAGCGGTCTTCTTACTCATGGCGTTCCTCCTATTCGTAGAAACAAATGTACGCGCACGGGAACCTACACACAATAACGACGGTAGTTCCGGCAGTGAAGGAAAGTTCTTCTCCGCGAATGTGGTGGACATTGTTGACAACCATTCCACCACGGAGAATTTTCACAGTCTGATCACGGTCGAGCGTAAACGTGTACTCTCCCTGATCAAAAACGCCAACCTCAATTTCCCCGCCATCCTCCATGTATCGGAGCGTTTGTACGCCACCTTTCTTTCGACTACTGTGCTTGATCGCCATCAATGATCCTCCCAATTGGAATGAACAAATTCTCTCTCGCCAGCATCATAGGATGCTTCGATAATAAAGACAATGGGTTAATGCTTTTTTTTCACTATTTTCCATATTTCTGCTATACTGATTTCATAATTATTCATCAACAATCCTATGGCCTTTATATCTTTTTCGAGCGGGAGGAACGTCGCAAATCTCAACGATCCGGAGAGTATAAAAAGATTTCCATGGAAAACGTTCCTAGTTTCCGGGGTGAGCGTCCCGCTCATCTTTGTGCTCCTCGGAGGCTATTTTATCTACCAAGACTACACGCGCAGCAACACATGGGCCGACGCATCGGCAACGGTGACACGATCAGAGATCATTGAATCATACGGGGATTCCGGACTCATGTATTCCCCTGTCGTTGAATATACGTACACTGTCAACGACACCGTACACAAAGGTTCACTCGGAAACTGGGGGTCAACATCATTACGCTCAAGCGTTGAGAACATTGTCAACAAATATCAAGTCGGAGCAACGGTACCAGTGAAAGTGGATCCGAATGATCCGTCCGCAAGTGCACTCCCTGGAGAAATCAGTATCGTTTGGTACATCTTCCTTATCGCCGGGATTGCATTCATGATCATTTTTGTGTGGGTTGGGCTTGTCTTTAGAAAAAAACAACAAGCGCTCCTCAACCAAGAAAAGCGCCCACAGGGATACACGATCCATTAATTACTTCATCCACACCGTCTTCACATTCACGAATTCCTTCAAACCGTAGTGCGATAACTCACGACCATAACCTGATCGCTTCACGCCGCCAAAGGGAAGTCGTGGGTCTGATTTCACCATCCCATTCACAAACACTGCTCCTGCCTCAAGGCGGCGAGCAATTTTTTTTGCTTCGTCGGTATTTCGTGTCCAGAGTGATGCGCCAAGCCCATATGGCGTATCATTCGCAACCGCGATTGCCTCTTCGACATCACGCACACGGATGACCGCCGCGACCGGGCCAAATACCTCTTCGTCATAGACAAGCATCCCCTTTTTGACATCAGCAAGGATCGTTGGCGCATAAAAATACCCTTTCCCTTCCATTCGCGTCCCTCCACAAACAAGGCGTGCACCTTGCGCGATACTTCCCTGCACTTGCCGGTCAAGATCATCACGAATCTGCGCCGTGGCAAGCGGTCCGACGTTCGTTGCTTCGTCGAGTGGGTCTCCAACGATCATCAACTGCATCGCGCTTTTGAAACGATCGACAAATGCATCATATTGCTCTCGGACGACAATGAACCGCTTTGCTGCGATACAACTTTGTCCATTGTTCTGGAGTCGCGCGTTCGCGGCGACCGTACAGGCGGCGCCAAGATCTGCATCTCCGAGCACAATGAATGGATCGCTCCCGCCGAGTTCCATCACTGTCTTTTTAAGCGCGCGACCTGCGGCTGCGGCGACCTGACTCCCCGCTCCTTCGCTCCCAGTCAATGTCACTGCGCATACCCGAGGATCTTCGATAATTGTTTCTACCTTCCCCGACCCAATGAGCAAGCTCTGAAAAACTCCTTCTGGAAATCCAGCTTCCAAAAAAAGCGCTTCAAGCGCAAGTGCACACTGTGGCACATTTGACGCATGCTTCAGAATCCCTACGTTTCCTGCCATCAGTGCAGGTGCGGCAAAGCGAATGACCTGCCAAAATGGAAAATTCCATGGCATGACCGCGAGAATAATCCCGAGCGGGTCGAACTCGACGTAGCTTTCCCGTGCATCTGTCACCACCACTTCCGGCGCGAGCATCTGCTCCGCATGTTCCGCATAAAACGAACATGTCAATGCGCATTTCTCAATCTCCGCCATTCCTTGCGTGACTGGCTTCCCCATCTCAAGCGCCATGAGCGTCGCGAGCTCTTTTTTTTGTGATCGTAATCGTGCAGCAACACGCTCCATGGCAACGCGGCGATCATAAAGCGTTGTGGTGCTCCAGGAAAGAAACGCGCGCGCTCCACGATCAATGGCGCTTTGTATCGTGTCATCGGAAAGCTCCACAAATGTTTTGAGTGTTTCCTCTGTTGCTGGATTGACCGAGCGGATAGACATACCCCGTTAGAAGTTCTTCGCGAAAAAATCCCTTCGATTTTTTCGCCCTAAGAAAAAAATAATGATATTGATCAACAGATCTTCTATTTATGAATACCCCTTCGATAAGAAGACAAACTTCTAACGGGGCATACTTATCGTGGACAAATTTTCGCTTGTAATTCTTTTGTGAACACGCGGTCGTTCTCGGAATAATCAATGGGGACTTCGATCACATGGACGCCTTGCTCTTGCAAACATGCAGTGAGCATCGCGTGCAAATCACGCGCCTCACGAACGCGATGTCCAGTTGCGCCAAAACTTTGCGCAAGCGCAACAAAATCAGGATTCCCAAAAGTAAGCCCAAATGGCGCGAGGCCTTCCGCTTGTTGTTTCCATGCGATCATACCAAGACCACGATCATTGAGAATGATGACAGTGAGGTCAAGCTTGAGGCGGACGGCAGTTTCTAATTCCGCTGCACTCATCATAAATCCCCCATCGCCACATACTGCGACGACTTTTTTTTCTGGCGCAACAAGCGTTGCAGCAATTGCTGCGGGGAGCCCAGCACCCATGGTCGCAAGTGCGTTATCAAGGAGGAGTGTGTTTGGTAAAAAACAAGGGTAATTCCGCGCAAACCACAATTTATACATTCCATTATCGAGCGTGACGATGCCATCCTCCGGAACAACCGCGCGGAGATCATTAATGATGCGCTGCGGGAGCATCGGTACATGATCATCGTGCGCACGCTCCTCCATATGCACGCGAAGCTCCTCGCGGACGCGCTCATCATACGAAAAATCCCAGTGTGGTTGTTTTTGTATACGTTCGCCCATGTGCCAGAGTGCATTCGCAATGTCACCAATCACTTCATGGTGCGGGAAATAAATTGCATCAACGTGTGCGGAAGAAAAATTGATGTGGATGACCTTTTGCTGACCTTGCGTCATGATAAACGGCGGCTTCTCAACGACATCATGCCCCACGTTAATGATGAGGTCTGCATGCTCCACTGCGCAATGGAGGTAATCGTTTGCCGAGAGTGCTGCCGTGCCGAGCGCGCGTGGATGTCGCTCATCAAGCACTCCTTTCCCCATCTGCGTCGAGAAAAAAGGAATCCCGGTTTTTTCAACAAATGCAGAGAGCATTTTTGATGTGCGTTTCCGATTCGCCCCTGCTCCAATGAGGATGAGCGGATGTTTCGCTGCTTCGATCATTGCAACCGCAATCCGCACAGCTTTCTCCTCGGCAATCGGACGCCGGGGATTCGTCACGAGGAGTGGAGCCCCTTCCACTTCCTCATGAGCGACATCTTCGGGTAGTTCAAGATGCACCGCTCCCGGGCGTTCTTCTTCAGCAACACGGAATGCATCGCGCACAAGTGCAGGAATATCATTTCCATCAATAATTTGTTTATTCAATTTCGTCACTGGATCAAACATTTCAATCGTATCAACCATCTGAAAATGTCCTTGCCGACGATGCTTGAGTGCCTTCTGCCCTGTGATCATGACCATCGGCATGCCCCCAAGTTGCGCGTATGCCGCACTCGTGAGGAGATTCGTCGCTCCTGGCCCCAGTGTGGAAAGACAAACCCCTGCTTTCCCGGTGAGTCGCCCGATGGTCGCTGCCATAAACCCTGCAGCCTGCTCATGCCGCGTTAAAACAAATTGAATCGTTGATGGACGCAACGATTCAAGAAAATCAAGATTTTCTTCGCCAGGAACACCAAAAATATATTTGATGCCCTCTTGTTCGAGCGCGCGAACAAAGAGATCAGATGCCTTCATATTCTATTCGTAGATAATTTCAATCTTATCATTATCCTGCATCGCGTAGTGCTCAAATTCTGTATTCTCCTTGCCATTGACCATCATTTTCATCGTTCCTTCACCCCCGGTACAAGAATCAAAAATACACTCTTTCGTAAATTGCTTCCCCCAAATCTCAAAAAACCTTCCGAGCCGCGTATCGTCTTTTGTCACGCGCATTCCTTGTCCATATTCAAGGTGAATAATCCCATCAGGGTCATGGGTGTGCATCGGATCATGCACAGCGCCAAGCCCAATGCCCGGCGGAATCACCTCTTCTTTTCCTTTGATGGCAATACGAAGGTGCGGATGCCAGTGCATTCCGTTCCGTGAGATGATATCGGCTTCCGCCGGCACCGGTTGATTGGCAACAAACCAAATAAAATATCCGACCACACCAACAGCGAGCACGATGATGAGTGCCCATTTCATAAAACGGCGCACGAACTGCTTCCGTGATCGCGTCCGTTCTGCAGCAACGTATTCAAGCCTTCGCTGCTCTTGTTTTGATAATTGTTCGTCCATAGTTAACAACCTCCTACCATTCCTTGGAGACCATTATCGCTCCCCCCAGCCGCGGGAGCACTCGACCCTCCTGCTGGCGCGCTTGCCGCTGCAGCTGCGGGTTTTATT
Organism: Candidatus Uhrbacteria bacterium; assembly: GCA_016206165.1. Taxonomy (GTDB): domain Bacteria; phylum Patescibacteriota; class Patescibacteriia; order JACQSD01; family JACQSD01; genus JACQSD01. Next base: position 7,651 of record JACQSD010000006.1, on the reverse strand, counting down.
GAAAGAGTTGCGACCCCTGACTTTAGGGTATAGAGCTGCACGGTCTGAAAAATCGTCACGAGGGCAAGAAGCCCCAAGATGACCGCCTGAATATTCAATTGCGGAATCTTCAGCGTAATCGTCTTTGGTTGTACCGGCGTTGCACCTTCTGGTGTTACCGGCGTCATTGGAAGAATTGGATCAGACATATCGATCGAGCTTCTTCGCTTCTTAGCTGCGTTAGCTTGTTAGCCTTGAGACTAACGAAACTAAAGGACCTAATGAAGCTACTGAAGCTACTGAAGCTAATTGTTAAGCTAAAATCCATGCCGGCCATCTCTTCCTGCGCCGCCGTGGGTGTCGTGGCCCAGCACATCGCCGCGGCCGGTCGCGAGGAGGTAATCTTCGACAACGCCCTTCGGATACCATGCGCCTTTCCATCGTTGGAGCTCGCCAATAATCTCGTCATCCGAATACTTGTCTCCGTAATTCTTCACGAGATACTTCGCAATGCTCCGATATGCAGCGGAGTGACTGCAACCACAATTGTTAATGACGGTCACCCGAGTTGGCCCACCACAACAGTAATCACAGGTCATCGTACTCACAATCTTCTGATACCGTGCCTCAAGATCTCCGGAGAGTTGAATCTCATGCTCATACCGCTGCCAATTGTTGAGCGCGCCAATCGCATCGTCAAAACTGATTCCTTCTGGAGCATAGAATGGCGTTCCTTTTGGGAGCATCACTACTTTTGCTGCTTCCACTGGATCCATCCCTTTCGGTTCCGCAGGAACCTCGGTGATCGTTGGCCACTTGCCAACGGTTGTTGTCCTGCCATCGGGATTCAATTTTGTCGAGATAATCTCTTTTGCGAGTTTCGCTTGCGGGGAAACAAGTTCCCCAATAAATGTCGTCACCGCGCCAACACCAAGTGGTGTGAGTTTGTATCCCATCGCACGCGCAACATCGTGAATAACAAAATAATTTGCAAGAAGCCCAATAATGATAATGCCAATGAGAAAACCACTGAGTGAAAAATGAACACGCCCGCGAGCGGACGTTCCGTGGACCACACATGTCGCACAGGTCCCATCAATCAATGGTGCTGCGCGACGTGCCATCACGACCAAAGAGATGATGATGAGCGCGAGACTCAAGAAATGAAACTCAAGACCCTTCAATGGGAATATACTCACGCCCCCCGCGACGCCAAGAAGCCCGAGAAGAAATGCTCCACACACCGGGCACGCTGCGCCAAACGCGCTCGCAATCGCACCAATACCACCCGTTCCAACATCAGTGATCGCACGAAGGCGCGAATGTCGATACATCCACACAAGGAGCGCGAGAGAAAATCCGAAAAGGACAAATGTCAAAAGTGAAACTCCCGTATATGTCCACGCATACAGTTGCCCATACTTCCCAAAATCACCGTTTGCGGCCATTGCATAAAACATCTGCAGTGTTGTTTTCTGTGTGAGGAGCCAATAATCAACATATCCAAGGATGAGAGCGCCGACAACGGCGACTTTGAGCGAGAACCATTCACTCATCACTGCGTGCAGGATGCGGAAAGTTGAAAAAATAATACGCATATGGAATTAAGACTGTAGGAAAAATCGGTAGGCGCCCCGTCTTAGCGGGGCGTTCCATTGCGCAACCTAAAGGTTGCGGCTACCATTGTTTTGATTTTTCTACACTCTCGGAATTACTTTGGTACTGCCCCTTGAGGAAGAGCTGGTCGAATAATTTTCCTGAGCGCAAGATCGTTGTACACGACTGGCCCAAGCTCTTGAAATTTATTAAACACATACCACCCATCCGGCGCAATCGTTCCCACCTGTGCCCAAATCTTCGCGAGCTGTGCATAATCGTTTGCCTCCGGAGAAAGAAGAATCGTGGGAACCTTGGTAATCCCATACTGACGAATGAGTTTTTTTCCTTCCACCGAAGCGATATCGACTTTTTTCCTTGCCGCAATCTGCACACCAAACGTTGCAAGAATCTTTTCGTGATTCTCGACATCATAACAATCTCGGCACGATGCGCTCGTGATCATGATGAGTGTCGCGTCTCCACGCACGACCCGCTCACGGGTGAGATCAAAATAGGGAAGCGGAACATCACGGAGGACGAACGCCCCATCGCTCTCCATTGATCCGATTGCCGTGTTCTGAAAAAGAGGATACGCAGCAACATCTGCGGTGAGAATCATCGCGGGAATTTTTTTAATTTTGTATTTATCGATGAGTGCCGACGCCTCTTCCGTACCCGATTGCAATACTTTTTCATCGCGAAATGACACCCCTGCACCCTCCTTCAAACGGTCAATAAGAAAAAGAGGGTCCGTACAATCCTTGCACCGAATCGGATCGACGATGAGTGTCGCATTGACAATGCCATATGCGTCCGCAAGCGCCTGCTTCTCTTGCATGGTGCGCGTCATCATCGTGGTAAACACTGCACCAAAAATTGCGGCGATGAGCGCAAGAAGAAGGACACTCAATGTTCCCATGCTGATCGACGATAATTTATTTGACATATGATGGTATCGTTGAAAAATCGTACCGTAATGGTTGCGCTGGAAATGGATGTGGTTGTATGACTCCTCCTTCGCGACACGGGTGCGTTGGCGTCGTATCAGCTTTTGACTGTGGAATAAATAATGCGAATGGTGTAAGGAGTATCATGAGACTCAACATAATCTTCGACCACGTGATCGGCAACGGAATATAGACGTGTCCGCTCATAAACTCGATACGAAGATCAATGAGCGTACGATCTGCAAAAAACGAGAGTGTTGCGTGTGCAGGGCCCGCCTCGCGTGAGAACTTGAGGAGTGCGCCTGCGAGCGACTGCTTTCCTTCAGGAATGGCAAGTGCCGACGCATCCGCCATGATCTCTTTCACTTCATGATAGCGCCGTTCGTATGATCGGACAATAGGGAGAAAGAAGAAAGCGTGCGCAAGGGCACGGAGCGTGGCAGCGCGCAATGGATCGCGGTTAACGACATGCTGTTGTTCATGGGTGAGTACTGCAGTCAGCTCATGTGCGTCAAGTGTCTCAATCGCGCGACGTGAGAGATAAATCTTTGGATGTATAAATCCAGCACAAAAACACTGTGCGGTATCGCTTTCGATATACATCATGTTCTCGGATTGGATGATGCCCCTTGATGGTGTATATCGTTTGAGCGATCGAAGAAACCGATGGGTGGCAAACCATTGGCGAAAAAAAGAAATAATGAATATTGACGCAAAAAGAATAAATCCGCCAAATGCAAGAAGATGTGGCAGGTGTCCGGTATTAAAGAGTGTCCCAAATGTTTGTACACATACATCGCCCACACGAGAAAAAAGATTTTGATACGAGGCTGATTGAAATGGAAAGGCAAAAAGCGTCGCGAGCGCAATCAAAATCCCGCCGCCGATGAGTACCGGTGTTCGAAATGCATAACGATATTCCTCTGTTATCGTTCTCATATCTTTTTTTGCAATTTTCGGAGTTTTTGCAAACCCTTGCGACTTACTTTTTCTGCTTCTTCAACAAAACACGCAATCGCAAGTGACCCAAATTCCTTCTCGATGCGCCCAAGCATCGTTCCTGCAACAGAACGAAAAAATTCCTGCTCTGAATGTTTTGGCGTATACAAATGTGGCTCACGACGCTCGTCGCGCACAAGCAGCCCTTTTTCGACCAATCGATTCATGATGGTCATGACTGTCGTATACGCCACGCGCTTCTTTGCGAGTACGTCACAGACTGCCCGGATTGTAATCGGCGTTTGCTTGGACCATGCAATAGCCATTGCCTCGCGCTCAAGATCCCCAAGCACACGTCCAAGCGTAGAAGAGGGATATACCATACGATTACTACATTGTGTAGTAATTGGAAAAATTCGTCAACGGTATTTATCCACAAAGAAGAAGGGATACGCGTTGCCACGTATCCCCTCACTATTTTCGCTTCACCTCCTTCGCTTTCTGCACAGCGAGGAAAGCCTCGCCGAGCATAAAAGTGGGAAGGTTTGGAAAGCCTCGGATGACCTCCCACCGGAGACGCTGTCGCAAATGGCGGAGTTCGGCGATCGATGCCGCGGCCATGTGCAGCCAGAACCGTTGCTCCCACTCGGGATCACACAGTTCTTTCCGCTGCGACATCTTCGTACCATGATCCCGACAGATCTTGAGCAGCGCCTCGGTCACTCGCGCAAACGTTGCCTCGTAGTTCAGCACGAGTTTCCCATTGGAGTCGTGGAGCGCTTCTCCCTCACACACCTGCAACGTTTCCGTATTCCGGCACCGCGCAAGGTATGCAAGATCGCGCACCCAGTCCTCCCCTACCTCATCACACTGCACCGCTCGGCAGTCGATGATCCGGGCTGCTCCACCCTTCGCGACAAGGATATTCCCAGGGTTCAGATCCCCATGGGTCAAAAGCTCCCGATTCAAGAGTCGCCGATTATAGAACGATTCATGAATCTCGTTGATCGCATCCAAGGCCGTGAATCCGAGGTCACAACCATTGACGACAACCGGGAGCGATCGCAACCGCCCAAGCATTCGCTTGAGCTGATACCCAAGATCGCCAAAGGGTTTTCCGGACCGTTGCCGTTGCAGCGTCGTGCGGTACACGGTGGGGACTCCAGTGGGGCTGTGGAGCGAGAACGTCGTCCAGGCGAACGTCATAAACTGCAGGACCGTTCGCACCGCGCGCTGGGCGTCCTCGTCGCGCTCCTCCTTCCCTTCACGGAGCAGATCCGCGAGGTTTTTCACATGCGGAACATACTCAATGATGAGAAAATGATTCCTCCCTGCGCTCCGGAGAGAGACGAGCGCTTCATTGAGGGCTCCTTTCAGCCGCCGATACTGCTCCACCTCACGCGGAATGAGGTGGTGATCGTTGTGATATTTAAAGATAACCGGGACGAATTGCTTCCCATGGTTATCCAAAATATCCACACGGAAAATATGACTCCCCATCATTCCTCGGCGAAGGAACGACAGAGACCCAGGACGGAGCTTGTAACCAGCGTCGGTGAGATATCGCTCCACCGTGCGGTCATGCATCTCCTGTCTCATGGTCGTACCCCCGCAACAAGGCGTGGTGCTGCATGTGCGACATGGACCACCCACATCGGCTTGCCATCTAGAGAAAGACCGGTCAAAACACCGGATGATTGTTCGTGCCTCCTGCTCCTCATCTGTACGTCAAAGCGAACTACTTGTCAAGTGGGCGGGCGAGGTCGCGCCGCACTTGAATCATCTGTGCATTAATACTCCCATCAGCATTTACACTTCCCGTGACATTCACCTGCTCACCCGTCGTGAGACTCGCGAGCGGCGCATCAACCGATCGCGTTATTGTTGTTGCGTCAGAAAGAATCACAATTTTTGATCCTCCGTCGCGTAATTTGACAGTCATGCTTTTTTCATCCTTCGACAAAATTGCACCGGCAACAAGGTCATTATTCCCGCGCGTTCCTCGCTGGCCGCCCCCCATACCGCCAAACTGCTGCATCCGTGCCTGGCGATCTTGTCGCGCACCACTATTCTTTTGTCGTTCGTATCGCATTCCACCAGAGAACGCTCCCCCACCAACAACCACGAAACCTACGACGAGAAGAAGAATCTTTTGCATACGGCGCGATCCAAATCAACGAATGCATCCGAATGTTCCGAAGATGTATTTCGGATTATTTGGATTCAATTCGGATCTTTCGGATCGGTTTAATTATTCGTAACGTAATGCTTCGATCGGATGCAGCTTTGCCGCTCGCCGTGCGGGATAATACCCAAAGATAATCCCAATTCCTGCGGAAACTCCAAATGCCATAAACACCGCCAGTGGCGACACCCGCGTCGCAATGCCCGCAAACGTAGAAACGCCAAACGAAATTCCCCACCCAAGCGCGACGCCCATGACCCCTCCAAGAAACGTCAACATCACTGATTCTGCAAGAAATTGGATACTAATGTCGCGCCGTTTTGCGCCAATCGCTTTCCGGAGTCCGATCTCCCGCGTGCGTTCGGTCACCGTCGTCAACATCATATTCATAATGCCAATGCCGCCAACGAGCAGTGAAATACTCGCAATCGCCGCGAGGAACAACGTAAACGTATTTGTCACTTGCGTGAGGGTACCAAGGATATCGGCTTGCGAGACAATCGAAAAATCAGGGCTCTCGGGTGAAACACGATGGGCAGAAGCGAGTAACGCGGTTGCTTCATCTTGCACTTCACGCATTCGTTCCTTATTCTCCACACTCACCCCAATCGTGGAAAGATAATCGACACCTGTGAGAATCTTTTGCATCGTCGTCAATGGAACAAAAACAGTATCATCTGGATTAAAGAATCCTGCACTTCCCTTTGACTGGAGCACTCCAATGACACGAACATTGACGCGATTGATGCGTATCGGTTGACCAACGGGATCACCGTCATTGAAGAGATCTTTTGCAACGGTTGGGCCAAGCACAGCCACCCGGCCGAGGCTCCGCATATGACTTTCGGAAATAAAGGTTCCACTCGCAAGTGTGACATTGCGAACAACCGCATATGCCGGCTCCACACCAATGACAGTCGAATTTGTATTCGTTCCTGCGGTTGATGTGATTTGAAAACGCCGATTGAGTTCAGGGGAGACCGCGCTCACACCAGGAACTCCCTTCAAAAGTTCGCTATCCTCGTTCTTTAATGTCTGTGCCTGACCGCGCCCCGAAGAAACAATCCCTCGCCCCGGCTGAATCACACCAGGCATGACGGTAAGTAAATTTGATCCAAGACCTTCAATCGATGATTGAATTGCACCTTGCGCCCCTTGCCCCAAAGAGACCATCGCAATGACCGAACCAATTCCAATCACAATACCAAGAATGGTGAGGCCAGACCTCACCTTATTTGATGAGAGCGCAGTGATGGTTTCGTGAAGGATATCAGTCAGGTGCATAGTTATGGATTTCCGTTCGTAATCATGCGACGATGCTCATTTGAGCTGTCATCAACAATCATACCATCACGAATACGAATAATCCGCTCCGCATGTTCGGCAACGTAGGGCTCATGCGTAATCAACACAATGGTGCGCCCCTCTTTCGCATGCAGCGTTTGAAAAGTCTCGAGCACGATTTCCCCTGTCTTTGTATCGAGGTTCCCGGTTGGTTCATCAGCGAGGATGAGTGTCGGATTATTGACGAGTGCACGTGCAATCGCAACGCGCTGCATCATGCCTCCAGAAAGTTGATTCGAATGATGCCCCCAAAATCCTTCTGGAAATGCTGCGGAGGTGAGTGCCGCACGCGCTCGTTCTTCACGTTCATGTCGATGCACCCCTGCATACACAAGTGGCAACATGACATTGCGGAGGACCGTTGCCCGAGGAAGTAAATTAAATGCTTGAAAAACAAAGCCAATCTTCCGCATCCGAATGTCAGCAAGTGCATCATCAGAAAGTTGTGAAACATCATGCCCATCAAGGGTATATGTTCCGCTCGATGGAGAATCGAGGCACCCTAAAATATGCATGAGCGTTGACTTCCCAGATCCCGATGGCCCCATGATGGCAACAAATTCTCCATCGCGAATCGTACATGAGACACCTTTCAAGACGGGTGTATCAACGTTCCCGCTTGTGTAGACCTTTCCGATGTTTTTGCATTCAATCATAT
>JACQSD010000007.1 GCA_016206165.1 Candidatus Uhrbacteria bacterium | reverse complement strand
TAAGATACATTCAAATACGACAAAGTGAATGAATCAAAAATTACTCATCATATTATTTTGAGTTATTGTTAATATTTTGAAAGATCTGATCGATTTCTTTTGCTCGTTCGTCGAGGTCAGCCTGTGGGAAAAACTGTGACAGGATAATCGGGCGCATACCGGAAATAAAAGTTTGCCTATCTTTACGATATACATTGATCTTACACGGCATGCAAAGACCAATTTTGATATCCTCGTTCAAAAATTCATGGGCGATTTTTGCGTTACAGAATTCGATGATCTTGAACGGTTCTCGCTGGAACCCTTTTTCACCAAGGGTTTTCTGTACATCATGCACATGTAAAACGCGCATGCCCGCCTTGACGATTTCGTTTTGTACGCATTGCACGGCCTCGTCGAAGGTTTTTACTGTTGTTATGGTGTAATCAAAAAAATTCATAGCCTACTGTTTATTTATTTTCAGATGACGGAACCAACGCGTTCCAAACAAGCGCGAAGAGGGCCCCAGCGATATATGTGGAGACGAGCGTCACGACAAGGCCAATGACGGTTGGCCAGAACGTGATCGGCGTGAGGAGCGACGTGACATTGATTCCATGAAACATGTATGCAAACAGACTTTTTGTTATCTCTGGAAAGAGGACATACGCAAGTGCACAGAGGACGTACAGGATACCGACGGTGACACCGAGTGTGGTGCCGACTGTGTGGGAGGAGAGTTTATACATAGAAGTGGATATTATTAATAATGGTTCTCGATTTTTTAGTGACAGCACCCGCCGCCATGATGCGATTGTTCTTCGTTCATCTTTTTTTGATATTCCTGCTTGCAATTTTCTGAACAAAACTTTTTTCCAAACCCTTCGGGATAGGTTTTTCCTTTCTCGAGTGTCATGCCACAGACTGGACATTTTTGTTTAAAGAGATGGAACATATTTTTCGATTTTAATTATGAGATTGTATCTTTATAGAGTTGTAAGAGTTCATTGATGTATTTTTGACCTTTACCGGATTTCATGCCCTCGCGGACGCATGTTTCGAGATGTTGTTTGAGCAAGACAACGTCGAGACTGCGGAGCGAGCGCTGGATCGCAATAGATTGTGTGAGAATGTCGACACAATACGCATTCTCGTTAAGCATGCGTTCAATGCCACGGAGTTGCCCCTGAAGAATCTTGATGCGGTGTGATGCGGTTTGTTTTGCATGTTTATGAACCATATTGAAAGCGGATTATTCCCATTTTTTGGAGGAGATATCCGATACCGAGGAGGTTGGAAAGAATACCGACGATGAACAATTCGGTTTGGTATTGCGCGACGAACATGACGAGGCCGGTGGCGCCGAGGAAGGGGAGAATGTTCACCGCGTAATGGCTGCAGCACGCGATCATTGCCGCGGTTGATGTGGTTCCGGAAACGGCAACGACTTTTCCTGAACCGAGGGAGTGACGTGCACGCAGTGCTGTGAAGAGTCCGATTTGGATGCCGAATCCGGTCGTGAGCGCAATAATCCAATACCAGTTCTCACCGAATTGATACCACGTGAACCGCCAACCGGAGATGAGCGTGAGCACTCCAAAGTAGACCCCAAGGAGCGCCAATCCGCCAAGTACGCCGGTTACCAACGCTCGTATGGTTGTCGTGTTTATGGTCATATGTTCTTTCGTTCGGTCATATACCCCCTGGGGGTATCATAGGCGATGTTACGAAATATGTCAAATCGATAGGCATTTGCTATACTGTGGATACTTATGCGCACCACTATTCTTCTTGTGGGTTTTATCATTGCGATGCTTCTTTTTGTACCGAACGATGTTCGCGCTGTTGGATCATGCAACAACAACACGCTCTGCGAAGGATTTGAAGATGCATCGTGCAGGGATTGTCAGTGTACTAGTGGTGTTGTGTGCGGCAGCTTATGCTATAACAATTTACAAAAGACGGCATGCAACAATGGAACACTTATTTCCACAGCTCCTGAATTTAAGGATAAATTTTGTTTATCGCTCAATACGTGTCCGAAAGATCTTGCGTGCATCGTTCCTGGGTGGTGCAAAATTGGCCCACCGCTCGTGGTTCAATTCGATTTTCCGAAGCGGATCGCATTGAACGAATGGATTGATGGCATCGTTACAATTATGAATACCGGCACGCGCGCACTGAACGGACGCCTGCAGTGGGAGATCAGCGACCTCGATGTGCGTACACGTGATGGAAAAAATCCAAGGGACATCTATCCACAGGTAGTACTTGAACCGAATCGTTCATTGCAAATGCCACTGCGCATACAAGGGACGCGGGTTTCCGATCGAGTTGATAACAATAAACTCATGACCAGTTATTTGAACATTGTTGTGTTTCTTCCTGGTTTCGGAGAAGGGATGACCACGTTTCAATATAACCCGTATGTCATTGATGCAAAAAGTGCGCAAACGTGCGGCGGATATCTTTGGAACGTTGCTGGCGTATGCGTCGGGAATATATTTTTTCCGGGCGGTGATTGTAAATTTGGGAAGGGATGTATTGGCCGCATGAGCGGATGGAATAGCGCGTATACAGATGTCATCAAAGCAAAAGGAACAAAGAAGGTCCAGGTCATCGCCCTCGATATACCACGAGGAGACCGTGCGCGTGTTACTGCAGCAAGAGTTCGTTCTTTATTCAAGGAAGTTGGAGATTGGTATTCGAAGGAAGCGAAGAGAATTGCAAAGAAGCCGATGGTCAAATTTTCTGCGCGATTCGAAGGCCAGTACACTTTAAAACTGAAGAACTATACATTTGATGGCGTTCGTAATCTGCGCACGTACCTCGCGAAGAAAACACGGCGCTCGTTTCCGAAGTCGGATATTCTCATTGTGGTTGTCCCTACGTTGCCGAAATTTGATCTTGGTGATGCAGCGGGGTTGGTATATGGCGACGGGATTATATTTGTGGGGCTGGGATTACACGGATATGAGAGCGGATTTAATGCGGAAACAATCGCACATGAACTCGCGCACCTTTTTGGGTGCAAGGATTTGTACACGCAACGATATCTTTGTAGTTATCAATGGCGTAGTTCACTGCTTTGCGCAGCGACTTGGATTCCATCGGAGTTTGGGAGCGCACCGGAGATAGGGACGCGCGACACATTTCAGCGCCGGACACTCGGGAACTGTGCAGCGGAAATGGGATGGGGAGATCAAGATAATGATGGCATCCTTGATCTCGATGATCCAGCAATCAATGCCATCGCACCGGATGGATTCCCAGGGATTTTGATCAATAATTTTCAAGCAGAAAAAGATGTGAAGGAACTTGTCTTTGCGAATCGACAGAATTTTATGTCGAGTGGCAGCCTTGTCCTCCGCGGCACGGTGGCGGAGCAAGGGACGAACGAGCCAGTCGCCGCGCAAGTACAATTTACATGGAGCGAGCGTGACCTGAACTCGGGGGCACTCGCGACCCGTGAAGAGCCATGTCTCACTGAAGGCGCCCGCTTCGTTTGCATCGTGTATAGCGGACTCAATGAACCACAGACGATCATGGTCCGCGCCTTCGTCGATCGTTTCCAGGCAGAGGAGCGGTATCTTTTCGTGCCGTGATGTGGTATAGTAGAGCCATACCATTAACCTTTACACCCTATGACAAAATCGAAACGTTTTCTTATCAGTACGATGATTGGCATGTTAAGTTTTTCCGTTGTTGCAGTGGCGCATGCAAAACCAGCACCTACGCTAAAATTAACGCCAGCTCGTAACGCTCGTCAATTGTGTGTACCCGCATTTTTAAAATCACTGACAAAGAAGGACGCGAAGAATCGAAAGCAGGCCGAAACGTTATTGAAGCGGTTCTTCCCACGACTCCCATTGCGAACATTCCTTGCCCTGTATACGCAAGAGATCAGTAGAAAGGTGAGTCAGAAATCTGCCTGTGTAATAGCGACACGGCAAAACATAATGAAGCAAGATGATAAAACCCAAAGCGATGGCCAGAAACAAGAAAAGAGTGAAGTGCCCGGATTACTTACTGCGCTCGATAAGGAGGAAGTCACCGTAGTGGCTACAGAATCACTCTACACGCCTGAAGAGGAGGCAGCGAAGGAAGAACATGGTTTTCAACTCGGATTTTTTGGAGGTCCGGCATGGCAGAGGCTTGCCGAGCTCAATCTTCAACAGGCACTCCTGATTCGTGTGACCATGAGTTGTGGTTTCTTTCGACAAGGAAACGAGAAGATTGGTGACACGATACGACTGAGTAAAGAAATTTTGATGTGGTTTTATCTCTATAATCAGGCGCAAGGTATTATGGGGTGTCCTATTGCGAGCGCAGCGATTAAGATTCTCGATAAGAATGCAAAAGAGTTGAAAACAATTCAGACGTCGCCGATTGATTGGACAAAAACGAAATGGTAAGAGGAAGGAGCATTGATTTATAAGAAACGCCCCGTCTCGTGACAGGGCGTTTTCGTTTTCGTTGGTTTTGTGTTATGACCCTTTCTTCCACACCCACCGGACAAGACCGATGAGGAGGGCGAGGACGAGCGCCCAGAAGAGTCCCATGACCGTGAACATGAGTATCGCGAACCATCCGAATCCTCCCACTAATGGGTACATCCATCCCCAGCCATAACCAGAATTCGTCCATGCCATCATGTTTTGCGGTTGTCCGTTTGTCCCCGGCGTTCCTTGGAGCACCGGTGTTGGGCTCGCCGCAGTACCATCGCCATCTTCCGCATGCGCAAACACGAACACCGGCATCATGAGGAAAATAATGAGTGTGAGTAATGTAATTTTTTGCATAGTCAATTATGATTATTCTATCTCAAAGATTCGTTCTGGGATACTCCCGAGATTATTAATGACAAGCGTTCCGGGGAAGGCGAGTGTCTTGAACGTCACCTCGATTGTTCGGTGATGTGTTTCACGATTGCCGCCAACCTTGGTTGGTGCCGCAATCGTTCCGTTTGCAGCACGAAATAATACATTTGTATTTGCATCAAATGTCGAGAGGTCTCCCGAGTGTGTATTGAATGCAACCCGAAATGTTGTTGATTCATCTGATGTTATGGGGAGGCGCGTGACATCAACATCAATGCCGTCATTTGCTTGTGGCGTTGGTGTTGCAGTATTCGCTGTTGATTTTGCCGGAGTTTTATCTGGCGGCGGCGAACTCCGCAACGAACGCCAATACAAGCTACCACCAATGATGAGCAGTATCGCAATGACAAAAGCGATCACGTGTTTTTGATTGTATTGAATCACAATGTTCATTTAAGTAAATAATTCTTTCCATGTCTTTGGAAGTCCGCGAACGTAGAGGAGTGCCATAGGGAGAGCCCAGTTTGGCCATCGTTCGACAAAATCCCAGATCGGGTCACCAGCGATCGGACGCGCGATAGCCGTCAAGAATCCCCAGGCCGCTGCGAAGATAAGCATGAGGCGGAGTGGGTATACAAGCGCGAGGATCGCAACCGCGACGTCCGAGACGCCAACGGCCCGCATCAGCGTGTTCGCGAGATCCCCGGTAATATTTGTCATTGCGGCGAGCATCTCGAGGAATCGCTTCTTCAGTTGCCAGGCAAAGATGCCATGGCCGAGGAATTCCCCAAAGAGTCCAACACGGAGAATCCATTCAATTGTTTTATGATTGTTCATACGC
>JACQSD010000092.1 GCA_016206165.1 Candidatus Uhrbacteria bacterium | reverse complement strand
GAGCCGGGCTACGACGGCGACTATGGCACTGTGCGCTTGTTTCGTACGAATGAGCGACCAGCGAAGCGGCAGCAGGCCCTCCTCTAAAATGCAGTTGTTGCGTGTGGCAAAGTGTGGTATAGTCAACAACTAAAGGTCCTCAAACTTTATTACTTAATTACTAATCATCTAACACATATGGATCCACAGCAACCACAACCACCCGTGCCGCAAGGGCCAACCCCTGCGCAAAAAGGTGCCGCGGTGACCGTTGGCCTCGGTCTTCTTGTTGCGCTCACTGCCTACGTCGGGGCAGCAACCGCGCCTACTGCAACATATGCAGGCGAATTTATTCCCGCCCCAAATGAATATCGGGACGAGTGTGACCCCCGTCACCCCGACTGGGTGAATACATGGGGGAAAAAATACGGGGAGAACGATTTCCCGGAGGTGTATCGGCTTTTTCAGAATGTTTGTAATGCGCGTCGGAGCAACCCTATTCAAGAAATCCGTGATCAGCTGAATAATCTGACACAGCTCGCAGGAAGAATAAAGTATCTCAAGGACATCGATGTCGCGAGTATTCAAACACAGATCACCGCGATTCGATCAGATCTCGAAGCACTGCGGACCTCCATTACCGACGCACGGAATGCGATCAATGATCTCCTGTCACTCCAGGGCCAATCACTGGTTGCGTATGTCGAGAAATTAGACGCCGCTGGCCTTGATGCGGCATTTGCCCGCGTGAGTGAGTATGATGGCGCGCGGAATGCATTCTACGACGCCAAATTTTGGGAGCGGGTGAATGAACTTTCTGCGCCAATTGAAGTGCGTGAACAGATCAAGAATACCGAAAAGGACATGAAATACCTGAAGAAGAAATCATTCCTAAAGAAAGTTGCGTTTATCAAGAAAATTTTGAAATCGTTTTCTGAAGAGCCGCTGAACGATCGATTAACCGAGTGGGATGAGGCTGTCGCAGATGTGAAGGCAGCTCTGCAAGAAAACGATTACGAGGAAGCGCGTGAGCTCATGAATGACCTCTATCAGAACGGGAACCCGGGCGACATTCGGTGGTTTGTTGACCGACTCTATCGGCAACTTAAGGATATTGACAGTGGCCTCGAGGTGCTCATTGAAGAAGTAGGGATTGATGCAACGCTCAAAGATAAGTTGCGCACCATTATCCTCGGACTTTTTGAGCCAATTGTCCGATACTGGAATGCAGGGAAGAATGTGCAGGTGATCCAGCAGATTTTCAACCGGGTCGAAGAACAACTGCGTGAATTTGGAGAAGAATTACGTGGATCGATCGAGAAACAGCTCGAGAAGACAAATAAGTTTCGCGTCGATGTCCTGCAAAAAGATCTGAGTAAGGACTTAAAAGATCTGAAGAAGGAACTCGAGCAACAATTGAAGAAAGGGGGCGAAGGGACACCGCAACCCGACCCTGGGCAGCCAAAGCCAGCAGAGGCTCCCGCAGGATAAACGAACATTTTTATGCGTACCAATTTTCGATTATCAGTACGGCGTCTCCTCTTTGCAACGGTGATGCTGTCCCTCGTTCTGAGCCTCGGTGGAGGAGCAGTATCAACCAGCGCATTTTCTGGAGGGTCGTTCACGGCGCCTGTGCCCATGATGGCCCCGCCACCGCTTCCTTCCCATGGTGAACCGGGAACTCCTACAGAAAAATACTGGGATGAATGTGACCCCCGTCATCCGGATTGGGTGGGGTCGTGGACGAAGAAGTATGGAGAGAACGAATGGCCTGATGTCTATCGGTTATTCCAGGATATCTGTTACGCGCGACGCGAATCCATACTTCAAGACATTCGGAATCAACTAAATCAAGTCAAACAAACCGAGTCGCGATTGAAGTACGCAAAAGATATTGATAGGGCCGTGCTCCAACAGGAGCTCGCAGCACTGAAAAGCGAGCTTGAATCATTCCAGAGCAGTCTTGCTGCAGCGCGTCAGGCCATCGCGGATCTCCTGAATGTCCGTGGGTCATCACTGGTCCAACTTCTGAATGCACTCGATACCGCCGGTATTGATGCTGCGTTTACGCGGCTGAGTGACCATCAAGCGGCGCGCGATGCCTACAATAATGTACGGTTCTGGGAGCGCATGAATGCAATCACGACTCCCATCGAGGTGCGTGAACAACTTGCGAATATTGAAAAGGATCTGAAGGCGTTGACGAAGAAGTCCTTCCTAAAAAAAGTCACCTTCATTAAGAAAATATTACCATCATTTTCTCAGGAGCCAATTGCAACCCGTCTGGAAGATTGGAAAGAGATCATCGATGATGTGCGGGGGGCACTTCAAGAAGCTGATTACGAGGAAGCACGCGAGCTGATGGGTGACATGTGGCAAATGGGGAGTCCGAGTGATGTGAAATGGTTTGTGAACCGGCTGCATCAGTCATTGAAGGAAATTGATACTGGGCTCGAGGTACTCATTGAAGAAGTGGGGATCGACGATACGTTCAAGACAAAATTACGCACCTTTATTCTCGGACTCTTTGAGCCCATCGTGAAGTATTGGAATGCGGGGAAGAATGTACAAGTGATTCAGCGCCTCTTTGATCGGGTTGAAGAACAGCTCCGGGAACTCGGAGAATCACTCCGTGGGTCAATTGAAAAACAGCTCGACAGGCCGCAGGGATTTCGCATCGACCAATTACAAAAAGATAAAGCGCTGAGCAATAAATTAAAGGAATTGAAGAAGGAATTACAGCAGGAGTTGAATCGTGGTGGGACAAGCCCCGCGCCGGAGAAGAATCCTGAGTCTGCACCAGCAACGGAACCACAAGCGTCAGGGAAGCGCGCGCGATGTTGGAATGATACTGCGTGTACTGATCTTATGAGTGCACAGCTCGTGACGCTTGAGGAATGTGCGGCCGCTGGTGGGAGTGGGTGGGGTCCAGACAAGGATAATTGCACAGCGCTAAAGTAACTGAAGGATCTTGTGTAGCGAGATCGGCCCGATATGCATCGGACCGATCTCCTCGTTTCCATATGCAGAAGAAAAAATTGCAAAAAGTCACCGTGAACGGAAATGGCGCGGATGGCATTCGGGTCCCCGGGGAGATGTCCGCGAAAGCGCCGCCAATCATCCACAAAATGTCCGATTTGTCGTGGCGTATTTTTCGTATCATGGCGGAGTTCGTCGATGGATTCCAATTCCTGTCGCAGTTCAAACGGGAGATTACTGTCTTTGGGTCTGCACGCCTGCATCCGGGCACGAGATGGTACAAAGAGTGCGTG
>JACQSD010000091.1 GCA_016206165.1 Candidatus Uhrbacteria bacterium | reverse complement strand
GTATACGACACCCCGTTATTATTACATGTTATCTTCTTATACCTCATCGAGGTAGCCGCACCCTTTATGGGTGCGCAATAGATCGCAGGCTAAAGCCTGCGGCTACCGTTTATTCTATACCCTTCTTGTAGGGCCTCATTTCATCTCTTATAGACAAAGAACTTTCCAGTAGTTGCGATAGGGGACCATTGCGGGAACTGTTTTGCATTCGTCACGACAATCGCGCCGGGTTTGAGTTCACGATGGAGTTTAGGCCCGATCTCCTGCATGATCGCGAGCGGGATGTAAGCAAAGATGCACGTTGCATTCGCGAGCGAGTGAGCGAAGACATCAGTGCGTGTGAAAGTGATTGATTGCCGAAAGAAGAATGATTGAATCCGCGCAGCGAATATCTGAATCCGATCATCATCAATACCGACAACCCCTGCGTCAGGGAATGCTCTTTTGAGCGCGCGCGTGACACCGCCTTTACCACAGCCGATGTCGTAGATCATCGTCGTATCTGCGGAGTGTTGTTGCAATAGATCGATAATCATTGGTATTGATCGTCGTGGCGTTGTGAGTATATCGGTGCCACGGAGTGCACTATGGATAAGGAACATCATCCAGAGGAGTTGGAAAACAACAACGACGAGTCCCAAAAAAATGCCAATGATCGCAAAGGTCAATGTCATGATGAGGTCACAATGCCGCGGGACAGAATCGGCCGCGACTCTCGTCGCCTTCCGGCTCCTCGGTCTGGCCACCGCCTCGCGGTCCCGCCTCCCACCACGTCGGCGGGACAACGCTCCGGCGTTCGATTCTTCCACTCACGATACACGCCGGTGCATCGTGAGTCATAGTGTGAACCAATGCCGCGGGACAGAATCGAACTGTCTACGCCTGCCTCTTCCTTGACGTTTCACCCGAGTTACCCCGGGTGTTGGACTATATCATCCTCCGATAACAATCGGAGGCTGGGCGCTTATGCGAGATTATTGTGAGGACTCACTCGCTAGTCTCTACACCTGCCTCCGCGTAAGCTACGGCAGGCAAGCCTTCCCTATAACTTTAGGCTTGCGTGCAATCCGTAGCCCCCTGGCGAAGGATTGGCTCGGGATTGTCCATCAACGTCTATTGAAGGAGATCCCCCGAATTCACCCAGTGATTCAATCTGCATTACTGCAGAAGGCCCCGAAGATCCAGGGCAGCGCTCTACCAATGAGCTACCGCGGCACTACTACGCTTTGACTTTCGTCAAAGCTTCGAAGTGCAAGCAATGTTTTGGAACAGCACTGCTTGCCCGTCCGAAGCTCGAACGCAAGGAGAGCGGAGGCGGGAGCTACCGCGGCATATTTTTAAATTTTATCTCTTTCTTTTATCAATGTACAGTTGATCGCGATTCCAATCACGTCCCCTGTTCCGTTTCATTTTCTTTGCAAACGCTTTTTCAAGATCAATCTGATAAATCCCTGCGAGATGGATGATTCGTGCGAGGACATCGGCAAGTTCTTCGGCAACGCCATCGCGACCGTGCATATTATTTTTCCGATATGCTTCAAGCACCTCAGAGACTTCTTGATGGATGAGCGCGATTTTTTCGGCAAAAATGATATCGGATGGAGAGACGCCCCATCCTTTCTTTCTTGCAAGTGCCATTATTTGTCGTTGTAATTGTGGAACCATCATGGTGGTGGGCGAGGAAGGAATCGGACCTTCGACCTTTCCCTTATCAGAGGAAAGCTCTACCACTGAGCTACTCGCCCCTAGAGAAGTGTTTGAAAATATAACAAACCCCCGTCTAATCATCAAGTCTCCTTCATGAACAGACGGGGGTTTGTTGTGTCGCAGCATATTCCATTCTCTGCGGTTGCAAAAACATGTTTTTCACACCATGTGAATTGAAGAAAGATTTTCCCCCCGCCTTGGGCGGGAAGGTCGACGTCTTCCTTCGTGTGCGCCGATGTTCTTTTCTCAGGGATGCAACATACAGCCACATTCCTGTCTGCTTGCGCAGAGCGAAAATATATCGGTGCGATTTCTCCCTAAAAAGGAGGTGATCCACGAGCAGCTTCCGCTACCCGTGCCTTGTTCATGTTTCTTCTCATGTTTCCATGAGCATGGACTATATCTTCATCC
>JACQSD010000089.1 GCA_016206165.1 Candidatus Uhrbacteria bacterium | reverse complement strand
CATTATTCTCTATAGACATAGCCAAATAAATAGTTATGCACTTCCGTTCGTATATACACTCTTGACATAGTTTTAATCATGCGCTAGGATACGGAGACGTGCTCAAAGCATGAGCAGTCCAGAGGAAGGATCCTACGGAAATATGACAGTGGTGCTTGTCCCGCCCGTCTATTTCTATGGGGTTCCCCCTGTGGACGTATTCGATCGAACCTATAACCCCGGAGGAAGGGATGCTCACCGGGCTTTAGCGCGCGCCCTAACCCTCGGACTGTGCACATTTCTTTCGGTGACGCATCGGCCACGCCGGTGTGTCGCTGGACGAGAGTGGAAGGAACTCTCGTCCACTCTTCTTTCAACCTGATCGGAATCGGGATGAGAGAAGAGGATCCTTTCCTATCAACCCTTTCGGGAGGTGCGTGATGTCAGGAACAAAAAATGGCGGAGACGTTTGCGAGATTTTGGGCAGCATCTTGATGCCCGTGATCTCGAGTCGCCACGAAGCCGCCGACGTGCTGCAGCGTGTTGCGGAGAAAGGCCAGTGGGGATGCTGGCCTGACGACGTGACATGCGAGCAGGTCGGGCGCGCGCTGTTCCGCATTGCGATGAACGCACACGAAGAGAATGCTCTGGCGGGCATTCTTCGTGGGTGGGTCGCCGCAAAGCGTGAGCGCGGGCTCTAACTCAACCACAACCAACAAGGAGATATTTCCGATGGGCATTTCATGGAGGGCTTATCCGTACTGGTGCGTTATATCAGTTCGGATGGGGAGAACCTCCTAAAAAACCCAAGTCGAGGACGAGAGTTGCAGCTGAAAATTCTCGTCCGTTCTTTCTTCATTCCCATGCTCATGCTTCATGGTAGTGAGAAAAGAGCGAAACGTTCTTTCAAACAACAACAGATGGAGGTCTGTGATGACCGAGCCAAGAAAGACCGAGCAGCGGACGTACTCGTGTGGGTGTGTCGCTCGTTCGGAAGATGAGAACACCGTGCACGATTACTGTCCGTTTCACATGCCGTGCTGCGGTGCGGAGCGGAAAGGCGCTCCGGATCCCGATGTTCCGTGCTGGAACTGCGGCTGCGTATAGCTCCCCTCAACCACAAGGAGAAGTGTCATGGATACGAAAGATGCGGAAGCCCGCATCGCGTGGGCGCTGACGAACTGGCAGCTCGTCGCGGCCGGCGAAGTGACAACGGACGAGTTCCGGCCCGAGGAGGCCGCGTATTGGCTGTATCGGAACATGGGTTGGGGCCGTCGGTTTGGTCTTGAACCCAGCGGAGAGCTCGCGGCGATTCTCGACGACCCGAAGGTGCAGGAAGTCGCCCTTCAGTACCTTGAAGCGGATTTCTGCGGATATGTTTTCCGGTTCTTGACCGAAGATAAGGACGCGCTTCATGCTGCGGGCGAAAGCGAGTTCGATCTGCTCATCGACCGCGATGGGTTGGATTGCGCCGAGCGGGAGTTGTGGAAGCACATTCCTCCTTCGACGGAATCGCCCGCGACTGATCCGTTCCGGCGGCGCTTGCTTTCCGTGTCGACCAACCTCGCGCGAGCGGACAGTATCATGCAAGCGTGTATGGATCGGTTCGCGCCGTGGGCGGAAGATTTCGAGGCAATGCTGTCGGAATTTCTCGCCGGCACCGCGACCGAAGTGAACCAATGGTGGTTCTTTGATCTTCCCGCATTTGCGCGCGGGGAGAGGACTATCGAGGACTTCACGTACGGATGCACGGATGCGGTACGGTTTCCGGAATGGGTGCTCGCCGATTACATTGGCGGTACCACGGACGCGGCGGCGAGAGCGGCATTGGAAGCGCATATGAAAGTATGCACCCACTGCCGTGAAGTTGTCGAGGGCGCCAAAGATGCGCCCGAGCCAGAAGGTCCCGGTTCGTAATTCGGGACGAGAGTGGATGGAACTCTCGTCCACTCTTCTCTCGTCCCGATATACATCTGGATAAGAGAAGAGGAGAATAGAAAAAACGGTCTGCCCATGGCGGATCGTTTTTGTTTGGGGCATCAAGAGACTTTTTTGTATGGTTTTGCTATACTGAACATATCCTTCATTATCATGTATGTCTTTACGATTTTCTCTGAGCATATTATTACTCCGTCTTGTCGTCGGAACTGTTTTTATTCTCCACGGATATCCGAAGTTGGCAACGCCGGAGCCATTTGTGCAGTTTTTTGCGAGCCACGGGATTCCTGGTGGCGCGGCAATGGTCACATTTGTTGGTGTTGTTGAATTTCTCGGCGGCATACTTCTTGTCGCAGGTTTGCTCACGCGGGCGAGTGCATTCCTCCTCGCCATCGACATGCTTGTTGCCTTGTTCGGTGTGGAACTCCGTGAGGGATTCGCGCTTGGCGCACAGTTTGTGACGCTCCTCTTTACTGCGAATGTCGTTTTACTTCTGCTTGGTGCCGGATTTATTTCTTTTGATCAGTGGGTGAAAGGGCATCAGTATCTCTTGAGCCGTTTTTTTGTTATTGCACTTTTGTTTGTTATCCCACTCACACTTCAAGCTGCTGGAGGAGGCGGAGGTGGATCAGTGCCTCCTCCGCCAGTGCAACCGTCGTGCACGGAGGATACGTGGACGTGTGGAGACTGGAGCGTATGTGAACGTGGAACACAGGAACGGACATGTACACTCACCAATGATTGTGTGAGCATGGAGACGGCGAAGCCAGCTGGTGTTCAAGGGTGTACGGTTCCATGCAGCAAAGATGTATGGACAAGGACAGGTTGGAGCACGTGTGGTGCAGATAGTGTGCAGCACGGGCTCTATACATTAACGAACGACTGTCCAGCAGTTGAGAGTGTTGCGCCAAACGAGACGCAGGCATGCACGCCGCCAGTTGTCGAAGTGCAACAAGAAAGGCCAGTCGTTAATCAAGTGCTGCAGAAAAAACGCGTATGGTGTCTGAATCTTCAAAAGATGAAAGATCGGATTCTCTGTCGGCTGCAATTGACACGCGAAGAGCTCGCGGAGGAGTTGAAACGACAGTATTTGCCTGAAGAATGCAGGGCGCTTCCAACAAAAACAAAGGATCAAAAAAAGCAACAGAAAACATGTGTTGTTCGATATAAAGCATTTCAACCATGCTGGGCGAAGCCGGTTGGGCCGGGGCGTACACAGTGTGCAGAGAACGTGCTCTATAAGGATCCGCTACTTTCCTACCTGCCTCAATGTGCGGCGGCATGTGAACCGAGAGTCGATAGATATTGTTGCCGGTCTCAGCAACACGTAAAGACAATTGCGGATCTTATGGTAAAATTTCGTATGTACGATCTCTCTGAGCGTGCAGAGGAAATAGCCTTACCAAAAAACCGTATTGCCAAGTTTGTGTTTACAGTTGAGCAGACAAAACAAAAATATAACGCGTCAAAAAATGTAAAACAAAAACGTCAACTTGTTCTTGCTGTTCGAAAAGCATGGAAACAGTTTGTCAGCGATGTAAAAAAGCAAAAGGCGGAGATTGAAGGGGGCGATACGGATGGACTTGATGCCGCGTTCACGGATCTTGCCGCAGCGTATAAATAGAGGATGTCTTGCATTCATTATTTTGCGTGCTATACTTTTACACTCTATGAGCGAAATTACACTCACATCAACAACATTCCAAAAAGAGGCACTCGAATCGAAGATGCCAGTGCTTGTTGATTTTTGGGCGCCATGGTGCGGGCCGTGCAAAATGATGGGCCCTGTGATTGCCGAGATTGCGGTGGAGTATAAAGGGAAAGTGAGTGTCGGGAAGCTTAATGTCGATGACCATGGGGACATCGCGAGTCGTTATAGTGTGATGAGTATCCCGACGCTCTTACTATTCAAGGGTGGGAAAGTCGTTGATCAATGGGTTGGTGTGCTGTCAAAAGCGGATTTGAAAAAGGGAATTGAGAAACATCTATAGGTATTTAGGAATTTAGAGGAACTAGGTTTCTAGGTTTGAGCTCCTTCAGCGGAGCTCGTTTCGTCTCTATGACACAATACGATGTCATTATTATCGGCGGAGGGGCAGCAGGATTTTCCTCGGGAATTTATACATCTCGGCGGCTGTTGAAGACGCTCATTCTTTCAAAAGACATCGGCGGGCAAACTGCACTCACCACAGAAATCGAGAATTACCCCGGCGTTGATTTTGCTGATGGAACGGCATTGATGATGAAATTTAAAGAGCAAGCAGAGAAATTTGGGTGCGAGTTTGATATTGATGAGGTGGTGGGAATCAAAAAAGATGGTGAATTATTTCTTCTTATGACGGCGACGGGGAAAGAGTACGTGACTCGGTCCGTGATACTTGCTTTTGGAATGTCACCGAAGAATTTGGATGTGCTGGGGGAGGCGAAGTTTGTCGGGCGAGGCGTGTCGTATTGCGCAACGTGCGACGCGCCACTCTATAAAGGAAAGAATGTTGCGGTCGTGGGCGGTGGAAATTCTGCGCTCGATGCAACAGAGTATCTTGGGCGGCTAGCAGCGAAGGTCTATCTCATTCATCGACGCAACGAATTTCGCGGTGACGAAATTTTGGAAGCACGCGTACGCAAACTGAAGAACGTGGAACTTGTTTTTGAATCAGTCGTCACAGAGGTTGTCGGTGATGATCGGGTGCGAGGTGTTCGTGTGAACCATGTGACTACGAACGAGCAGCGTAAAATTGAATGTGATGGAGTCTTTGTTGCGATTGGCCATGTGGTGAAAGCCCGATGGCTTGGTGATTTGGTGGATTATGATGCCATTGGGCATATTCACGCAAACAAGTTGAGTGAAACAAAAACCCCGGGCCTTTTTGCCGCAGGGGATGTGGTGAGTGGATCATTCAAACAAATTGCAACGGCAAGCGGCGAAGGGGTAAGCGCGGCACTCCGCTGTTATCAATACCTCACAAAAACCACTGGTCGCCTTCTTGCTCCAGACTGGGACATCAAAAAGAAATAGGAATTATAGAAATTGAGAAACTAGGAAATTAAGAAATTGAATAATACCTGAGAGGGTGTTATTTTTTGTTTTGTTTTTTTATTTCTGGCAGCGAGCGCCAGACAAGTTCGAACATGGTTCGAAAGATCGTTGCGAGCTCCTCACTTTGGATAAGGATGCCCATGCGATTTGGTTTTTGCGGGAGCGCGATGAGAACCTTATTCTCGTAGATATTGACCTCGGCATTAAAGAATGGGAACGTACCTTGTGGAATGAATTTATATTTCGTGTATTTGAGTGTTGTTGGATAATGGGTAAGCCATTGTACGGTTTTCGGAGTTTCCAACGCGAGAATACGCTCGTGAAGTTTTTGCTGTGCACGCATGTGATTATAATTTTTTCCCCACGCGGTGAGATCAGGGACGTCCCAGGCCTCTACATCAAGGATGGCGAGAATTTCGGTTTTTGAGGTCAGTGACTCCAGAAAAATTTGTTTCAGTCCTTCTGTGCCCTCAAAAAATTTGATGGATGGTTTTTTAATTGTTTTATAAAGCAGTGCGAGTTCCGGTATTTTTTCTCGTAATAGTTCGATTGTGCGCTGTTGGCGATTGAGGTGATGCGTGAGTTGCACTGGATGTTCAGCGGTATATTGCTTCCGACTACCAACGCCCGATGCGGGAGCGACAAGCCCATGGAGCATGAGGCGATTCAAAATATCGTAGCTTGTGGTGCGATTGAGGTTTGCACGCTTGCTGATGGTGCTTACGCGCGCTGTGCCAAGGTCAAGGAGTGCCTGATAAACACGCAACTCATTCTCCGTGAGGCCTGGGGTGTTTTGTGATGGGAGTGCCATAGAAGTAATGCATCTGCATCATAACAGATAGGTTGTTTTGTGTCAATCATGGCAACATTATTT
>JACQSD010000088.1 GCA_016206165.1 Candidatus Uhrbacteria bacterium | reverse complement strand
TAGCTCAGTTGGTAGAGCAACAGCCTTTTAAGCTGATGGTCGTGGGTTCGATTCCCACCCGACCCAAAATACCTTATTTATGAAAAGACCGTCAGACTGCGAAGCCTGACGGTCTTTTGTAAACGTGATGGGAAACCAGGGCGCTACCGCCCTGCTTCCACTCCCTTTTACTCCACTACTCCTTGCTCCCGTTCGTAATGCAGCGAGCGTTGACTAGGGATACACGTTGACTATATATAAAAAAATGAAAAGGCCGCGAAGCGCGGCCTTTTCTTATGACACATAGAGCATAGCAAGGGGATAAATACATGACAATAGCGAGTACATGTGTCAATGTGGGATGAATTGTAATATGAAGTATGTGGATTTATAGAGAATGCGGCCGCATCGTATATAAATCTAAAGACTTTTTAAAATGAACAGGGGATGTGCGTTGCACATCCCCTTTGTCGTATTGAACGACATGAACGCTCATGCTAGAGCACATGCGCCTGCGGCTCTGGTGGGCGCACGCAGAGGAGTTCGCCCATCTGCTCGCTCCGCCAGACTTCTGCCTCCTTCTCGTTGTCCGCGACAGCGAGCAGTGTCGGATACGGCGGAGCAGGTCGATAGATGAGCCACTTGCCAGGATGTTGCCTCGAGAACTCCGCTCCTGTTCCGACGAGCGGCACGTCAAGGACGCGGATCACGTGGCACCTCCTTTTTTCTTCTCATCGATGGAGACGGTATTCCAGTCATCCGCGTCGCTTTCCTCCTCCCTCAGGAAAACGACATAGGCGACATACCCAAGTACCCACACGATGAGTGCAAGCACTCCGAGTACCCCGAGCGTATACCACGCCCACGACGGCATTGCACCGATCACAATCATTGCTCGTCCCTCCAAATAGATGTCAATCCTCGATGGCGCCTCCTCCGAGCATCATATCACCCTGATACAGAACACACGCCTGCCCGGGCGTTACCGCACGCTGCGGCTTCACAAAGGTAACAATAACTCCCTCCTTCTCCCCCTTATGTAAGGGGGAGTGAGAGGGGGTTATACACGCCGCTTGCAGTGGTTGACGATACCGAATACGCGCCATACATGTCAATGGCAAAACTGGCGCAACGCCAGCAATCCAACGCACATCGTTGACAACAATTTCTTGCCGATGTAACTCCGGCGCGTCATTCGTCTCGGCAACAACAACATGATTCTTCTCGAGATTCTTTCCAGCGACATAGTACGAAGTTCCCCCGCCCTTGTATCCAATCCCATGCCGCTGACCGATCGTATAAAATTCTGTACCTTCGTGTTTCCCTACCACCTTTCCGCTCGGCGTGACGAGCTGCCCTTCGTGTTCCGGAATACGTAATTTCAAAAACTCCTTCACCGGAATTTTTCCTAAAAAACAAATGCCTTGGCTATCTTTTCGTTTCGCTGTTGGCAATCCCCACTCTTCTGCCATTTTCCGTACTTCGGGTTTTGAATAATCACCAACCGGAAATAATGCATATCGCAACTGATTTTGCGTTAACGAATAAAGAAAGTACGACTGGTCCTTGTTGTGATCAACGGCGCACCATAACCCCTCCTCACCTCCCCTTATCTTAAGGGGAGGAACCCCCCCTCTTAAGTTAAGAGGGGGTTGGGGAGCGTTATGTTTCCTTACATAATGACCTGTCGCAATCAGGTCTGCGCCTTCTTTGCGTGACCGCTGTAAAAAAATTCCAAACTTAATTTCCCGATTGCACATGATGTCCGGGTTGGGTGTCCGCCCGAGCCTGTGCTCGGCAATAAAATAATCAACGACGTGCTCAAAATATTCCTTGGATACATCCCACACGGCAAACGGAATTCCAAGATGCTTCGCGGTTGCCTCTGCATACCGCACATCCTCCTCCCACGGGCAACCGTGCATGAGATCCTCAAGATCCGGTGACCAAACCTTCAAATAAACCCCTGTCACATCATGTCCATCTTTTTGGAGCAATGCTGCAGCAACAGAAGAGTCAACTCCTCCGGAAAGCCCAACGTAAATTTTTTTATTTTGCTGCGACGACATAAGGTAAAAAATCCTCCTTCTCCTCATAGGAGAAGGTTGGGATGAGGTCCTGTTCATGGAGACCTCACCCTGACCCTCTCCTCAAAGGAGAGGGAAACCTTATTACAATACAAAAGATCGGATTCCACTGCAACAGACATCCGATCTTCAGTTCAATTTGAGTCTGTAGAAAAATGCCTCTTCCCACCTGTCATTCTGAGTCCCGCCGCAGGCGGGAAGAAGAATCTAATCGTTAGATCCTTCGCAGGGCTCAGGATGACAAAAAGAGTTATGAAAAGCGTATAGTCTGCCCGGGTTGCACTTTGGTCACTGACGATGACGATGTCGGCGCAGGCGGCTGCACAGGAACGTCTTTTTTTCGTTCATGCTTTTGCTTAAATACCTGCGGAGCCTGCTTCAATGCGTCCGCGAGTTTGATCGGAGCTGCTTCTTCGACTTCTTTTCTCACCATCGGTACTGCTTCTTTCACACCAGTATTTTTCTTCTTCGCATCCTCCGAGCGGACAATTTTTAAACACTCTTTGCAATACACCGGCCGTGCGCCATCAGGTTTAAATGAAAGCTCGGTCGTGGCACTGCATCGGTGACACGTCGCCTGGAAAGTCTCCTTCGGCTTTGTATCACTTTTTCTCTCCTTCATCTTCTTTTCCTTCGGCGGCAACACGACCTTCGCTGCAGGTGCTGCCACAACGATTGCAGCACTTGCCGCCTTCACCGGAAGCACATCCGGCTTTGGGAGCACCACAATCGGGGGTGGCCCCTTACGCATCGGCGGTCTACCTCCTCCATCATCGGCATCCTCGTCTCCTTCACCACCGCCCATGACGCCACTCCAGCGGGCAATCTTCTCCTCAATCACCTCTTTCGGTTTTGCATAGCGCTCACGCGAAACTTTAATAATCTTCTCACGATTCCCTGTCTTCATTTCCTCGGTCAATGGCGGTAAGATACGCGCAGAAAATGGCTCCGATGCCACGCCATCAATCATGAGTTTTAAGTACACATTATATTTTGGGAGGTTCACGAGATCTTCTTCCTCAAAATGTGGAGTGAACTCTTTCACAAGTTCCTCGGCGTCAACCCCCCCAACGCGGAAACAGACGAGTGTCCCCACGTTCCCAAAGACTGCTGCACGGACGACATCGGAGAGCTGCTCAATATACTGATGTGCAATAATAAGATTCAATCGATATTTTCGGGCCTCCGACAAGATGTTTGCGAATGAATCCGTTGCAAAATTTTGAAACTCGTCAACATAGAGATAAAAATCTTTGCGCTCGCGTTCAGGAATATCAATACGCTCCATCGCAGCGAGCTGCAATTTCGTAATCATCATCGCACCCAAGAGCCCTGAGGTATCTTCACCGACGCGCCCCTTCGCAAGGTTCACGAGCAAAATCTTCTCACCATCCATAATTGCCCGCATGTCAATTGCCGATTTCACCTGCCCGACGATATTTCGAATAAGCGAATTCGACAAAAACTGTCCAACTTTATTTTGAATTGGCGCGATCGCCTCTGTCTGAAACTTATCCGGGTATTTTGCATACTCTTCAACCCAAAATGCTTTGACGACCGGATCCTTAATTTTTTCAACGACTTTCTTTCGAAATGTTTTGTCAACAAGAAGGCGGAGCGTACCGAGGAGTGTTGACCCCGGATAATCGAGGAGTGCCAAGATCGTATTCCGGAGTACATATTCCAGGCGCGGCCCCCATGATTCCGCATAAATCTTTTTGAACACACCGACAAGACCAGATGCGACAAGGTGCTGATGTGATGGATCCACGTTTTCAATAACGTTGAATGCAATCGGGTACTCGGTGTCCGATGGATTAAAATAAATCACATCGTTCAAACGATTCGATGGAATGAAATCGAGCATCTTTTCCACGAGATCGCCGTGTGGATCAACAATCGCCATTCCATGCCCTGCCATGATGTCGGAGTAAATCAAATTCTCGAGCGCGGTGGATTTCCCCATGCCTGTTTTCCCAATCAAATACATGTGCCGGCGGCGATCATCGGTTTTAATACCAAACCTCCGACACTGATTCCGGTAATTCGTTTCTCCAAAGAGAGTAATGTCTCCAACTTGCATGATGTTTAGGATTTAGAGTTTAGAATTTAGGATTTTCGATCGTCTTCCTCCATGACCGCCTCAAGACCGGCCGGAGCATGTGCTTCCGATGGAGATCCAAGATGCATTCGTGCTCCGTGCACGGGCACATCGCCAATCTCGCGAGAAACTGGGAGTTCAACCGGAGGTTCACGTTTCTTCGCCTCCGTCTTCTTCACAAGCGCCGCACGCACCGCAACCACCGGGAAATGCCAGAGCGACGCGAGTTCTTCAATATTCAATACTCCCCCACCCTGAACATCGCCACGCCAGTTCGAGCGAAACTTATACGCGTCAAACAATTTATTTTGTCGTCGCGCAATGCGCCACTGCGGAAAAATATAATACGCTTGCGTCCATACTTTTTTGCATATATCAAAACGATTGAGATTAATCGTATTGTATTGTTTGAGCGCGCCAATGATGGACCCAATGCCACGCGGTTTCGAATACACTTCTTTCCGCGCAATATACATGACACGAATCTTCGTTTTAAAACCAATTTTGTCCGCCTTCTCTTCAATTGCGAGAATATCATCCTTCAACCCTGGAGTTAAATGCATCATGAGACTGTGAGGCCCATCATCCTTCTTTTCTTCGTGCGCCTCTTGCGGCGTGCCAATGACATGCCCCCAGACCATGCCAAGCACCGTGAACGGAAATGATACGGCACGCACATACCACGCAGGTCCAGCATGCTCTTCCTTAATCCCGGCAAGTTTATTCACGACCTCTTCTACCCCTTTCACCCATTTATCATTGATTGGGGTGATCACATACTGCACCCACACCTGTTCGCCCTTCCGAAGGCTACTCATTGCCTCCAAAAGTGCTGCCATTGGATCCTTGAATTCGCCCTCGAGCTTATCTTCAAACTCCTCATACGTACGAATCGGATATGCTTCATGTTTAAAGAGTTTGTATTCAAGCCCGAAAAATTTGTACTCCGGATGCGGCCAGTGTTGTGGGACGTATTGCGTATAATCATCAACCTCCTCAATTTCTGCATCTGGATACTGCGCGTAGATCGCTGATTCAACAATATCACGCCAGACTTCGGGCAACCGCATCATGAATTGTACGTAGCCATCGATTGACACAATCTCCAAGCTCATCGTGAGTTGTGCCTGACCCTCAACATATTTTTGCCACAAATTGATACTCCCGTGCGTTCCCGCAAAATGACTAAAGATATTCTCAACCGCCTTTGGCCCTTGTTCATTATCGCGTGGGACATCAATCGCAAGCACAATAAACTTCACGCTCCCCCACCACCGCCGCTGTGTTTTGAGCATACGATAACTCCAAAGCCCCTGCACGAGTGCCCACACAATCGGGATCCATCCCCCATTTTTGACGATATACCACATCGTCTCCAGCGGATTCCCATGGGCCACTTGGAGAAGGATCGAATTAAAAAATTCTGCGTCGAGATTAAATACTGAAAGTAACATAAGTTATGATGAAGTCACCGTCGTCTCCGGTGTTGGTGCCGCAACAGGAGGCGATGCGACCGGTGGAGCAACCACTGCACGGAGAATATATTTTCCATCCGCTGTCCGCTCGAAACGCTCTTTCTGAAGGAGTGAGAGATAAATTGTGCTCTCGGAAACGACTCGTTGCTTGAGGACTTCACGTACCACCTCGTCACGCGAAAGCGGGCGCGCTGCATCGGTTAATACGTGCGCAATAATGTCCGCAACAACTCCCGGGCGATACCCCCAGGATTTCAATGCGTAGAGCCCACGCCCGACAAGTACAAATCGCTCGTCCGCAATCAACTCATTATGGACTGTTGCCGGATATGCTGTCTTGTGATCAAATTTTGCGTCATTAATCTTTTTTGCAATTTCTGTAAAATGTAACGGCTTCCCTGCAGCCTCAAGCACGAGTGCAATTTTGTCATTCATGCGCCGTGGGGCAATCGTGCTCCACGATGATCGGCCCCATGCACCAAATGCATTCGGCCGAATTTCCTTTGACAACCGAAACAACTGCACAATCATTGGATCGGTGCAGTCTGCTCCCGCGGTTGCGCACCATGGTGATGTATGGAGCGCGGTAAATAATTGTTCCTCGGTCATCGGTTTTCCTGTCGCATCAATGATGACGAGTGCCGCATCCATCAATGCGTCGAGTGTTGAAAGTGAAAGCGATGGAAGACGCCATCCTGGAAAAAATCTCTCTCCGTCTTCAATGGCAAGGAATCGACGTGTAAAAATCTGGTCAAGAAGAAAAACAAGTGATGCCCGCTCCTTATGTGATTTGTGGAGCGACGTCGTGAGTACGGTTTCGATGAGCTGTTCACGTTCGAGCGCACCACCACTTGCTCGCAGAACATCATCAAGCACACGATCAGCATGCGCAAGGAGTGGTGGGATTGGCGAAATCCCTGATAACTTTGTAATCGCACCGCGCTCAATTTGCCGCACGCGCTCACGAGTGAGTGAAAGGAGCTTTCCAATTGACTCGAGCGTTTCTGATTCATCAGTGCCTTCTAAACCAAAACGACGCACAAGCACAGTGCGTTCTTTTTCAGAACAATGCTGCAAAAGTTCGTGGACGACGATGCTCGGCTGAAACTGCCCAAAAGCCTCTTGCTGCCGCTCCGTAAGAATCTTATCGAGAATTGACGATGATGATGGTTGATCGGACATAAATACAATAAAAACAGAGAAAAAACTTGCTGCTTAAATTGAGACTCTAGAATAATCGGTAGCCGCAGGCTTCAGCCTGCGCAACCTAAAGGTTGCGACTACCCATTTTGAGATGCAAAAATGGGGTCTTTCTGCATTTTTTCTCCAGTCTCAAACTATAGCATAAAAAAACACCACAGTCAAAAATATGGTCTGCCAAGCACGGACAACCACAGAACAGGCGCACGGATTACACGGAGGAGCAGGATTACACAGAAATACAAAACACGGATCAGTGATAATCCGTGCTAAAAAACGCAGTGATCATCCGTGTCTACCGTCGACGCCACTGGTACCAACTCACGAGGAGTGGACTTGCAATGAAGATTGATGAGTACGCACCGGTTGCGATACCGATGATGAGTGCAAGTACAAAATATTTCACCGATTCCCCACCGAAGAAGTAGACAGCGACCAATGCGAGTAATGTCGTGAGTGTTGTATTCAACGAACGTGCAATCGTCTGACGAAGACTCGTACCAACCGTGGTCTCAAAATCCGCGCGCGATGTCTTCACGTTTTCACGAATACGATCGAGGACGACAATCGTATCATTAATCGAATACCCCATGATCGTGAGTACCGCAGCAACAAATGCCCCATTGATCTCAATGCCATACCAATGACCAAGAAGAGAGAAGACGCCGACAGGGATAATAACATCATGAAATGCAGTGATGATCGTAATGATGCCGTAGACCCATGACGACACTGGATACGACACCGCACGAAATGACCATGCAATATAGAGAACGATCGAAATCAAGACAAGAAGGATCGCCCAGAATGCTTGCGAGCGGAGTTCTGCGCCAATCGTCGGCCCGATCGAATCAAATCGAATCTCGTCGAACGCGCCAAATGACTTTGTGAGCGCATCTTTTATTTGGGAGTGCTCCGCCTCGCTCAATGATCGTGTGCGAATAATCGCTCCCTTCGATCCTGCAGGTTGCGCGACGATATCACCAAACTGCAATGGTTGCAGCGCTCCAGTGATTGAAGCGCTTGTTGGTATTTTCTCGATAAACTGCACCTCCAAGAGCGAGCCTCCGGTAAAATCAATACCGTACGCTAACCCCCAAACACCAAGGCTCACGATCGCCGCAGCGATGAGTGTCCCGGAAAAGATGTACCAAATGATGCGATAGCGTACAAATGACATAATGGAATGGAGATTATTGTTTTGCGCCCCAGAACCACATTCTGGAAATCCATGGTGCGACGAGCGTGAGGAGATACCGCGACACGGTGAGTGCACTCAACATACTCACGCAAACACCAATGAAGAGTGTCAACGCAAACCCGCGAATAGGACCGGATGAGAACCAGAACATGATTGCCGCGGCAAGGAGTGTCGTCAAGTTGCCATCACGAATCGACGGCCATGCCCTTCGGAATCCTTCTTGGATTGCAATCGATAACGATGCTCCCTTCGCAAGCTCTTCCTTCATGCGTTCAAAGATAAGCACGTTTGCATCGACCGCCATACCGATCGTGAGAATAAATCCAGCAATGCCCGGGAGTGTCAATGTGACAGGAATAAGCTTAAAGAGCAAGAGCATAACGACCGCATACCAGAGCAGTGCAAGGACAGCAAGAACCCCGGGGAGACGGTAATAGAGAATCATGAAGAGCGCAACGAGTGCAAATCCGACAAGCCCAGCAACGAGACTCCGCGTAATTGATTCTGCGCCAAGCGTTGCACCAACTGTCTGCTGTGCAATGAGCGTAATCGGTACTGGGAGTGCTCCGGAATTTAAGCGCCGTGCGATTTCCTTTGCGCGAAGTCCATTATCAACGCCAGTAATCACTGCTTCTCCGCCGGTAATTTCCGTTTGTACAATTGGCGCGTAGAGATCATTATCGGTAATAATACGATCATCATCGGTATCAACAATGGATTTACCATCAAGAAAAATACCGAGCGGTTTCCCAACATTGCGTTTTGTCACCTCTGCAAAAATCTCGCTCCCCTCTTTTGTGAATTGAAGCTTTATCTCTATAGCTCCACTTGTTTGATCCTGTTGCACCGATGCGCGTTTCAAATGTTTTCCCGAAAGCGCGGTTGTCTTCCACTGTGGCACGGGGCCACGAATATCGTTTTCTGTTTTTTTTGTGAGGAGAATCTGCCGCACATCGTATTCCTTGGGCACACGCGCGTCCGAGACATAAATAAGATGATAACCAAACTGTGTTTCCACGGGTTGCGAAATCTGCCCCACTTTCAAGGCGAGTGCTGCGTTCGTGAATTCTGGGATAAGGCGTCCATCATCCTTCACCCAACCAAGACTCCCTCCGCTCTCCTTCGCTGCGGGCTCTGTTGAATGTTCTTTTGCCATTGCGCTAAAATTCTTTGGCGTGACTTGTTTACGAATATCCATCGCTTCCTTCAGTGCATCTTCTTTTGTTGTCTCGCGCTCGCATCGCTCTGTGCCCGTAAAACAACTCAAGATATGGGATGTCTGCACCTCACGCTGCCCATCGCGCACATTGTCTACACGGAGAATAAAATAACCTTCACTCCGATCAATGAGCGTACGGTTCACGCGCCCAAGCCCTATGCGCTGTGCATCCGTATACAGTGGGTGCCCTGGCTGAATAAACCCAAGTGCACCGCCTTTTTCTTTTGTTGCCGTATCCTCTGAAAATTCTTTCGCCACATCGGCAAAGTCTGTCTTTCCAGCAAGAACTTTACGCAATGCAGCAGTTGCCTTCTCTTTTGCCTTTGCATTAAAATCAGCGAGATCTTTTTTTTCTGTATCGGTGAGCGCGCGTGGACCTTCGGTATTTTGCTCACGGAATTCCAACACCGGCGTCTCACCGATGAGTTGAATTGCTTTTTCAATATCTTTGACTCCGGGGAGCTCTGCGATAATACGCCATGCATCACCCGCGCGATCCGTTTGGACTGTGGGCTCGGCAACACCAAACGCGTTCACGCGGCGCTCAATAATATCCCGAACACCATTAACCGCGTCACTTACATCTGCATCGCCAAGACGTGAAATATCTGCCTGATAGACAAGGTGCGTTCCCCCTTGAATATCGAGCCCAAAGTGAAATGGACGAAAATCACGCGTTGCAGGAAGTGTATACCCCGTCTTTTGCTGCAGCCACGCCATGCCCTGATTGTACGCGTGTGGAAAATCAAAAAAAGCCGCTGCAATACCAGCGATAAAGAGGAGGATAACGATCCATCGAACTGATCGACGAGAAGTAAGTGCCATAGTGAATTGTGACTATTGTAGCGAATCCTAAAAAAACTGACAAGGGCACCTTTACTTGACAGGATTACAGGGACTTGGTATCGTACAGAAAATTAAGGATAACGAGTGCACACACGATGTCGCGAGTCGCGTACCCGACCGGAGGGATTCAGCTCTGCTGATCCCGAGGATCGTGGAGCGCGACGCAAGCGACACAGTGGTTTTGGAGGTTGGACACCTTTTCCAAAAGGGGTCCACAATTCTATGGCCCATAAAAAAGCAGGTGGTTCCACAAGTTTAGGCCGTGATTCCCACGGTCAACGGCTTGGCGTGAAGCTCACCCACGGAGAATTTGCAAAAGCAGGGGCAATCATCGTCCGCCAACGCGGCACGAAGTTTTTTCCTGGGACAAATGTGATGAAAGGGAGCGACGACACACTCTTCGCATCAGCCCCAGGACTCGTGCAGTTTACCCGAAGAAAGCAACCGCGCTTCGACGGCAACCGCGCATGGCGGAATATCGTCCACGTGACGCCACCGGCAACAGCAAAATAGAAGCAGATACACGCGGAGAATAGCTCAGAAAAACGCAGAATTTTAAAAAGGACCGTGAGGTCCTTTTTTGTTCGGCGTGAATCTGCGTTGCAATCTGCGTACATCCGCTTCTATCGTGCAGCCCTTGTTTGCCGCTTCACTGCAGCACCCATGAACGCTTTGAACAACGGATGTGGGCGGAGTGGTCGGGATTTGAATTCTGGGTGGAATTGAACACCGACAAAGAATGGGTGCCCTGGGATTTCGATAATTTCCGCGAGATTTTTTGGAGGATAATTTCCAGAAATTTTAAGTCCTGCTTTTTCGAGTCGGCCGCGGTACGCGTTATTGAGTTCATACCGATGACGATGCCGCTCGGTAATTTTCCGCGTCCCATACGCTTTTGCCGCGAGCGACCCCTTTGCAAGCACACACGGATATGCGCCGAGCCGCATCGTTCCCCCAAACTTACGCTTATACATGTTTTGAATTTGCTCGGGATTTGCGGTAATAATCGGGTGCGGTGTTTTTGGATTCACCTCCACCGTATGCGCGTCTTTCAATCCGGCAACGTGGCGTGCGTATTCGATGGTTGCCAATTGCATGCCATAGCAAAGCCCAAAATACGGAATACCTTTCTTCCGCGCATATTCAATCGCGAGAATTTTC
Source organism: Candidatus Uhrbacteria bacterium (assembly GCA_016206165.1). Lineage (GTDB taxonomy): Bacteria > Patescibacteriota > Patescibacteriia > JACQSD01 > JACQSD01 > JACQSD01. Next base: position 545 of record JACQSD010000088.1, on the reverse strand, counting down.
CCTTCGATTCCACGACTTCCAAACCCACCAGGAACAAGAACGCCGTCGTATTGATCAAGCGTGCGCAACTTCGCACGATCTTTTTCATACTCTTCAGAGTTCAACCAGTCCATTGCGACCTTCCTCCCATATGCCCATCCTGCATGCTTCACCGCCTCGATCACTGAATGATATGCGTCGGGAAGGGTAAACTTTCCAGTCAAGAAATACTTCCCAATAATACCAATACGGATCGGTTTTGTCGTTCGTTTGATCCTCCGGACAAATGCACTCCATGCACGGAGATTATTTTTTCGCGGACGAATATTAAATTTTTCAAAAATCTTTTCCGCAAATTTTTCACGCTGAAAGTGCAGCGGGATCTCATAAATTGAGTCGACATTCGGCCCAGAAATAATATGATCGTGCGGGATACCACAAAAAATGGCGAGCTTCCGCTTTCGTGGCGGATCGAGCGGTTCTGATGAACGAGCAACAATGAAATCCGCATTGATCCCCGCAGAGTTGAGTGATCGTGCTGCATACTGTGTTGGTTTTGTTTTCAT
>JACQSD010000090.1 GCA_016206165.1 Candidatus Uhrbacteria bacterium | reverse complement strand
GTAAAAACAAAAAATTGGGATGATGTACCGCCGGAGGTTCGCCGCACGTACGATCGCCTCGGCATTCCGCAGGCAGAACAAAAGTATCTTGCGGGTGTTGGTGCGCAGTACGAGAGTGAGGTGGTGTATCACAGTTTGCAAAAAAGACTCGCGGAGAAGGGAGTTATATTTTCCGATATCGAAACCGCGATGACGACGTGCCCGGATTTGGTCAAAGAGTATTTCGGCACCGTGATTCCGGCGAACGATAACAAGTTTGCCGCATTGAACACGGCGGTCTGGAGCGGGGGATCGTTTATTTATGTACCCAAGGGCGTGTCGATTGAATTGCCATTGCAAGCATACTTCCGGATTAACGCGCAGAACATGGGCCAGTTCGAGCGGACGCTCATCATCGCGGATGAAGGAAGTTATGTACATTACGTCGAGGGTTGTTCCGCCCCCAGATACGCGAGTGGGTCGCTCCACTCGGCGGTCGTTGAGATTATTGTGAAGCGGGGAGCGCGTGTGCGGTACACGACGATTCAAAACTGGTCGACGAATGTGTACAATCTCGTCACTAAACGCGCGAAGGTGTATGGCGATGCAAAGATGGAATGGGTGGACGGAAATTTGGGGAGCCAAGTGACCATGAAATATCCTTCAGTTGTCTTGATGGAGTCGGGTGCGCATGGCGAGGTGCTCTCGCTTGCATTTGCGGGGAAGGGCCAGCATCAGGACGCAGGCGGGAAGGCAATTCATTTGGCACCCTACACAACGTCGCGGATTATCTCAAAGTCCGTGTCGCAGGGTGGTGGACGGACAAGCTATCGCGGACTTTTGAAAGTAATTTCGACCGCGCATCATGTGAAGTCCAATGTCCGGTGTGATGCATTGATTTTGGATGCAGCGTCGCGATCGGATACGTATCCGACGATGGATATTCAGAATGACGAGGTGGAGATTGCCCATGAAGCGACGGTGAGCAAAGTAGGGGAGGATCAACTCTTCTATCTCCAATCACGAGGCTTGAAACCAGAAGAAGCAGAGGCTATGATCGTCAACGGATTCATGGAACCGATCGTGAAAGAACTTCCGATGGAATACGCAGTCGAAATGAATCGGTTGATACAGTTACAGATGGAAAATTCAGTAGGCTAATTTTTAAAGAAGAAAATATGCACTATAATTTAACACGACGACAAAAGATGTTTTTTCTTCTCTATCCATTGATTCACGTTGTACTGATCATAGTCGTTTCATTTATTTCTCTTCTTGTTGTTCCAGATCAATTTTTTAGCGATGCGCGTTCACCGCAGGAAGTCGGACGTATGGCGATGCCGTTTAATGCTATTCTTTGGTTCCTATCCTTACCGATGGAGTTTGTTAACCGCTTCTTTCCAATTGATGTTGGAAGAGCGAATATCTTTTCTATGTTCGGATTCGCATTATTTCCGGGAATAGTCTATAGCATTTTTCTCTTTATAATCTTTTTTGTTTGGAAGCAATGGATAGGAGCGCGAAGCAAATAGTATTAGTATGTCTACTCAAAAGACCGTACTTCTTCATGAGCAATCATTAGTTGAACAAACTATTGCGGTTCCGGCGAATGAGTCGCTTGATTATTTTTTTGTATTATTCGGCACGGAGCCGATTGAGCGGCGGGTGGTGTTTACGCTCGGGGATGGTGCACACGTGAATGTGAAGGGGCTTGTGCTCGGATTGGAGCAAGCAGAGATTAATCTGACGACCGAGGTCGTGCATGCAGGCAAGGGAACAGAAGGATTTACGACGGTAAAAGGATTACTTGGTGGCAATGCGCATGCGACCGTAACGGGCTGGATCCGTATTCCGGAAACTGGACATAACACGAATGCATTTTTGGAGGAGCGATTCATGTTGCTCTCTAAGGGCGCACGCGCGAAGGCAGAGCCCATGCTCGAAATTCTTGCGAATGATGTGAAGGCGTCGCACGCAGCAACCGTCTCACGCTTAAACGACGACCAACTCTTCTATTGCGAATCCCGCGGCATTGATCCGG
>JACQSD010000086.1 GCA_016206165.1 Candidatus Uhrbacteria bacterium | reverse complement strand
TCCCTGAGCATTGTCGAAGGGCTACCGAAGTTGTAATTGAACGCAGCGTACCATAATAAACCAATCATAGCAAGAGCATGGCAGCCCATTGTTTTAACCTCACCCCTCCCTGGGCCTGCGCTAGCTCGGCCCGCCTTCGGCCCCTCTCCTAAAAGGAGAGGGAACCCGCCGCCTCCTTCTCCTCCTAGGAGAAGGTTGGGATGAGGTTCTTGATAAAAAGAACGACCCGGTCCGATATGCCATTGGCAGTGATCGGACCGGGCCTCGTAAAAATCGGAACTGCCCCACGCCGCTAGAGGGAGATCGGGTCAAGAGACTCGAGCGCAGCAGTATACTCGGTCTCTTCCACCACGACCAGTCCGTCAGTGCAGCACGTGCACTGACAACTGAACACATTGATCTCCGACCAACGATGCCTCGCGACCGCTGCGATCGCGAACTCGTTGGTCTCAAAGTCGCGGAGATCGACGCGAAACAGCTCCTTCTCGCGCCACTCGGTGTCCCGGGTCTTCTCGGAGTACTCCACCGGGTCATTGCAGTGGACCGACACCATGAAACCGGTGTCGTGCCCCACAATGAGCACCGTGGGCTCATGGGCAGTCGCAGCAATCTGCCGACCAATCTCCCAGACCGCACGGATCGCGCCACGCAGGTGCCGCCGCATCTCACGGTTCCGCTTCTCCTGTTCGTTCATGTCAACACCCTTTCATGGAAAATGGAATATCCAAGAAACCACCAACAACGACTTACTATACGGTAACTGATCGCAAAAGTCAATCCCGTGCGTCAAATTCGCGGCATTCGCAACCATTCGCAGATTCGCATTATTTTTGCTATAATTATGCGACATAACCAACTGCCACCCCATGGTAGCCGCGGGCTTTAGCCTGCGCCATCGATTATTCGCAACCTAAAGGTTGCGCCTACCATCGCTATGTCCAATCCTACCCTCACTCAACTCACCAAAGATTTCCTCGACTACCTCGAGATCGAAAAGAATCGATCGGTTTTAACACGGCGGAATTATACATTTTATCTTGGCCGCTTTCTCCGATTCGCAGAGAAACGCGGATGCAAAAACCCAGTCCAGATTACCGCTGATCTTGTTCGTGAGTATCGCCTGTGGCTCAATCGCCACACGAATACACAAGGCAATACGTTGCGACGAAAAACGCAGAACTACCATATCATTGTCCTGCGCGCATTCCTGAAGTATATCGCGAAACGCGACGTGCAATCACTCGCCGCAGAAAAGATTGAACTTGGAAAAGAGGAGGATCGGCATATTGAATTTCTCGAGGGAGAAGAGCTGCAGAGGTTATTAGACGCGCCCATCTCCCTCTCCTCGCAGGAGAGGGGCCGAAGGCGGGCCGAGCTGGCGCAGGCCCAGGGAGGGGTGAGGTCCAAAAGCCCGCGGGTGACAATCATCCCTCTCCGCGACAAAGCAATGCTCGAGATGCTTTTCTCGACAGGACTGCGCGTGGCAGAACTCGTAAGCGTAAAACGCGTGGAAATGAATCCAAAAAAGGGTGAGCTCACGGTGCGGGGAAAGGGCGGTAAAGTCCGGCTCGTGTTTCTCTCGGATGTTGCCCGTGAATGGCTACAAAAATATCTCGACAAGCGCCCCGATCTTTCGCCGTACCTTTTTGCACGCCATGACCGCCGAAGCAACAACGCGGCAGATGTGCCCCTCACCCCTCGATCTGTCCAGCGCATGGTGGAGCACTACGCCCGGGCCGCCGGCATCACGAAACGGATCACCCCGCATACGCTCCGCCATTCACTTGCAACAGACCTTCTCAAAAACGGTGCAGACATTCGTGCGGTGCAGGCAATCCTCGGACACTCGTCGATCACGACCACGCAAATCTACACGCACGTCACCGACGCTCACCTTCGCGAAGTGCATGAAAGGTATCATTCGAGAAGACGCGGATAATGTGGATGGAGCGGATTATACGGATTGATTTTTGCTCAATCTTTTTGTATACTCCGAGATACTCCTACTGCCTCTGCCTGTGCCCTCGTAGCTTAATGGATAAAGCAGCGCTCTTCTAAGGCGTTGATGTAGGTTCGATTCCTGCCGAGGGCAGAGGCAGAGCGTAGACATCGAGTTTCCGCTCATGGTCAGAGACCTGAGCGGACCCGCTCGACCGCGCACGTGGTGCGCGGGACGTAGCGGGCGATTCCAACCGAGGGCAGAGGCAGAGCGCAGACGTGGAGTTTCCGCGACATCCCGCGACATGGCCCGGGGCCTGCGCGGGTGCGCGGACCCGCTCGACCGCGCACGTGGTGCGCGGGGCGTAGCGGACGATTCTCTCCGAGGGCATTGAAAATATTAATAGAAACATATGCGCAACAATAAAATTACTTCCATCCTTCTTATTGCGAATGTGTTCATTTCTGGAACCCTGCTCATCATGTTATTGATCGGCACGGGCGTTGGTGCAATAAAACCAAAGCTGACACCTCCACAAATAATCGAGGTGAAAGATGACGAATCGGCAACGATCCGTGCGATCGAACGTGTACAGCCATCGGTCGTAAGTATTGTCGCAAAACGGACAGTCATTGTGCAAAGTCCATTCGTCGGATTTCCACCAGAAATTTTAAACGACCCATTCTTTAATCTCAGTCCGCTCATTCCACAAGGCCCACAAAAGCAAGAATCGACAAGCCAAGGAACTGGATTCTTCATTACTGCCGACGGTCTCATCCTTACAAACAAACACGTCGTCGGCGCCAAGGATGATGGCGCAACATACACGGTCATCACGAACACTGGGAAAGAACTTCCGGCAAAAGTAGTTGGCCGCGATCCATCAAATGATCTTGCATTCGTCCGCGTGAGTGGGAAAAAATTTGCTGCGGCCCCACTCGGTGATTCTGCGAATTTAAAAACCGGGCAAACGGTCATCGCGATTGGCAACTCGCTCGGCCGCTACCAGAACACCGTGACAAAAGGCGTGATCTCTGGCATTGGTCGCTCAATCACTGCAAACGATGGAAGTGGCCAATCCGAGGAGCTCTTTGATATTATCCAAACTGACGCATCGATCAATCCTGGAAATTCCGGAGGTCCGCTTGTCAACATTAACGGCGATGTCATTGGTATTAATACCGCGATCGATCAGCAAGGCCGTGGCATTGGATTCACGATTCCGATCAATGCTGCAAAATCGGTCATTCAGAGCATGCTCGCGAAGGGAAAAATTCTCCGCCCGCGCATTGCGGTTCGGTTTATACTCGTGACTCCGGAACTTGCAAAAGAGCTCAAACTTCCCATCACGTACGGCGCGCGGCTGACAAAGGGAAAAACTGCATATGAGGCGGCAGTACTCCCTGGGGGCCCCGCGGCAAAAGCAGGGTTAAAGGAGGATGACATCATCCTCGAAATCGCGGGAGAAAAAATTACGTCGACAAAAACAATCGCGCGTGTCTTGCAGAAGTTCAATGTTGATGATACACTCACGATCAAACTCTGGCGGAGCGGCGTGACACTCGAAATCCCACTCACGTTGGATGCAGTACCAATTGGAGAATGAACAAATCACAAGCACCAAATCCCAAACAAATCACAATGACGAAAATCTAAAATCACAAACCCGATGCTTAAATATTGGAATTTGATATTTGTTTGAAATTTGTGATCTGTAATTTGAAATTTCGATCTATGGTGGCTATGGTGTAACGGTCAGCACAGAAGCTTGTGGAGCTTTTAGCGAGGGTTCAACTCCCTCTAGCCACCCCACAAGGACATTCCGGCGGAGCCGGAGTGTTTTTGTTTTAAAACCTCACCCTCACCTCTCCTACAAGGAGAGGGGACTACAACCAAAAGCCCCGACGTTATGTCGGGGCTTTTTGTCTATTGCTATTTTAGAACCCTGGTCCGCCAGGCCCCATTGGTCCCATCCCTGGACCACCCATCTCCGGACCTCCAGGCCCCATGCCTGGCCCACCAGGCCCACCGCCCTGTTGGAACATTCCTTCCCATCCCTTTGGCGCCTGAATACTATTAAATTGCTGCGGGCCCTCTTCCCATGGCATCTTCTCTCCTTGTCCAGTCAACTCGGATACTTGTCCTTCAAATTGCTGCCGTATCTCATCCATCTCCTGCATCGCACTGAAGATATCCTCCGGTTCAACATCTTTATCATTAAGAAGTGCAAGTACTTCTGCACGTTTCTCTTTTGCTTGACTCACAAGATCCTCTAATTCAGATGTATCAATCTTCTTGCGCTTCAGGTTATTAATTTGCCGCTGTGCATCTGCAATTCCTTGTTGCGATTGCGATTTGAATCGCCCAAGATTCTCCATTGTCTGAATGCGACGTGAGAAACCCCAAACTTCTTCCATCCGACCAAATACGTCATTTTCAAGTGTATCAAATGCTTCTTCTGCATTCCCTACCGCAACCGCTGCTCCTGCCCGATCGCGCGCGGCCTTGAGCTCATCAACTGCTGCCTTGAATTCATCATATGCTCTTGAAAGATCCATCTCTTTTTTCGCAAGCCGATCAACTATAGTCTTACTTCGTTTGAGTTCTCGATCAAGATTTTTTAACTGACTATTGAGTTGTTTTAACGTTTGTGGCCACCGCGATAACATCTCAAGCTGCTGCCTGTGTTCTTCAAGTTCCTGGAAGGCCCCCCACATATCTTCACCCCCAACCGCTTCAACCTCTGCCCATGTCTTCGCGGTCTTAATCGTCGCGACAATATTCTCTACTTTCGCAATCGCGTCACTGATTGCTTGTGGGATTGCAATTTTCTGTTTTGTCAATATCGCCAATCGTTTTTTAAACTCTTTAACGCCCCGCTCCAGGTTCTTCACCTCTCGCTGCATTCTCCCGAGTTGTTCGGCATTCTGCATTTCTTCTTGAAGAGTCTGCATGGTATCTTGCCACGTATCGCGGAACGCTTGAATCTTTTCACGGACCGCCTGGAGTTCGTCCATAGTAATTCCTTCTTTTGCAGCTTCATCCTGTAACGCTTTAATCTCTGCCTGTTTTTCAGCGAGAATCTTTTTCACCGCCTCTGATTTTTTTGGACCACCAAACTGAAGCATGTTCTTCAACTCCTTCGCTTCGCGTTTGAGATTGCGCTGTTGTTCCGTAACCATGCGCGCATCATTCATCTGTTGTTGTTTCTGCATTTCTTCATCACTTGGGCCTTGTCGGAATCCTGGCCCATTCTGTCCAGGGCATCCGTCTGGACCGCACTGCTGGTTCATCCCCGGTTGATTCTGGGGGACTTTATCCATGTTCCACACACATGGAGTTCCTGGGCCATTCTCAAAATGTTGGTCTGGTGGACACGTAGGTTCAGTGGGTGTTTGATTCGTCGCTTGCGTCGCTGGCTCTGTGGTCGTAGTTGCTGGTTGTGTTGCCGCTGATTCAATATCTGCAGCAACGCTTGCGGTCTCGGACGCTAAATACGTCGTCGTCACTGCGCTCCCAAGCGCAACAACCACCGCAGCAATCATGAGTCCTCGAAGTGGTGTATTCATAGGCATGAAGGATTAAGAATGAAGTGAGGGCAAAACGCCCCGCGCTGAGCGCGGGGCGTTTCATAATCATTATTGCGCTAATTCTCCTGCAGATGCAGTTCCTCCTTCAGCGGGTTGTGTGGTAGGAAGGAATGACGGCGCTCCAAAATCTGAAAACCCGGTAAGACCGAAATCCTTTAAGAAATTAATCGGTTTATTCTCGAGCGCTGCAGTCAGTTCATTCGCCTGATCCCGTAACGTGTACACTGATTGTATAAGATCTTGAATCTCATCGTATGGAACCGGCTTCTCCTTCACGAGCGCATCAAGTTGGCTCTGCCCAAGCTTAAGCTGATCAGCAATCGCTACTAAATCACTCACATCATGTTCGCGCTCAAGCCTGGTAATTTTCCTCCGGAGCGCTGTTTCTTCCTTCGATGCAATATTCTTCTGCTTCATGATATTCTTTGCATCCTTCAGACTCTGGAGCGCTGCTTCGACGGCAACTCTCTGTTCACCAAGCTTTTCTTGGAGGAGTGCACCAATCTCATCAACATCTCCTTCCGCAACTAACGATTTTACCTCATCGAATGCGGCTCGCATATCCGCAACCATCGCCTTCACTGCAGCAACATCCTCCGCTAAATCAGGAATAGATTTATAGGTTTTCTCCGCTGCTTTTACGGCTTGTTCAAGGCGGGCAAGTTCCTTATTCGCTGTGCGTTCTATCTGTTTAAACTGTGCTGCCACCTGGAGACTTCTTCGAATATCATTGATACCCTCGAAGGCTTCATGTACACGTTCACCAACTGCTTCGAGTTCCTCAAATGTTTTTGCATCTGCAATTTCCTTTTGTGCACTGCGTAACACATCTGCTGCTGCTTCAATGTCACTCGTGTCAACATCCTGCTTCTTGAATCGTTTAATTTCCGCGTCAATACGCTTTAATTCTGCAGTAAACCCTTTCTTGCCATATTGCTTCTTCGCACTCTCAAATTGCTCTGTATCACGAATTGTTTCCCCGAGACCTTGGAGTGATTCCTGCAATGTCATGAAGATCTCTTGCGCCGCATCCCCAGACTCCATCGACGCCTCGAGCGCATCAATGCCTGCGAGTGCATCCGCTTTAATCTTATCTAATGATTCTTGAAGACCCTCGGGGAGCGCTATCTTTTTCCGTGCGAGACGACTCAACTGCGCTGCAATTTGTTTAAACATCGGGAACTTCTCAATTTGTTTCTTCATCTGTGCCTTCATCTTTTCCATTTGTTTTGCCATTTGTTTTTCCATCATTGCCTGCCTGTCTTCGTCACCTTCTGACCCCTCTGGAGACTGCCCAAACTGTTCGAAACCTTTTGGTAATTCAAAGTGCTTCGCTTCACCAAACGGCATCTTTTGCATCATCTGTCTCTGTCCTTCTTGCCCTTGCTCCGTTCCCATTTGTCCAGGGAACTGCCCTTGAGTCTTCCCTTGCCCTGGGAATGTACCTTCCGTTGCACCTTGCCCTGGGAATTTCATTGTTCCTTGATTCATCTGAAAACTCTTCATCTGGTCCGCACTTAATAGACATGGCAACGCCTGGGTTGGCTTCTGTCCTGGAGCACACGGTTGCAGATCCTGCATATTTGGTTGCTGCTGTTGCGTGGTAGTTTGCAGTTGTTGCTGCGTTTGCGTCTGTGCTTTTTGATCATTCATCGATGCACGTGCTTGCGTACAATGCGACGACGCAAATTCAGGGCTTGATGCATTAAAACAGTCTCCTGTTGATGTGGTGCTTGGTTGTGTCTGGGTTTGCAGTTGTGTCTGCGTTTGTGGTTGGGTTTGCGTCTGGCTGGTGCCTATCAAGCATGGGGCCGACTGCGTCGGTACTTGCCCAGGAGCACACGGTTGCATGTTCGTCGGTTGAGTTGTCTGCGTTGTGTTTGTTGGCTGAGTCTGCGGTTGTGTCGTCGTTTGTGTATCTCCGGTCAGCGGTGGGAGAATACAGTTTGGAGGCGTACCAGTCCAACCTGCTGCACAGGTTGCCGGCATTGTGCCTGTATGTGTATCCGTTGGCTGTGTCGTCGTTGTTGGCTGTGTTGTCGGCATTGGCTGTGTCGTCATCGTTGGCTGTGTCGTCATCGTTGGCTGTGTCGTCATCGTTGGCTGTGTCTGCATTGGCTGCATAGGCATCATCTCATCGGCGCGGATCGCCACGACTTTGTTATAAATGTACGTTGCGGAGAGTACCGACGAGAGCGATACAAGCATCGCAACGACGAGGAAGAGGCGGAGAAAGACGAACATATGGTTTAAAAAAGTTAGTAAGTGAGTAAGT
>JACQSD010000085.1 GCA_016206165.1 Candidatus Uhrbacteria bacterium | reverse complement strand
GCTTTCTGCATCAGTTGCAAAGCTCCATGCAACGTGCGCGATGTCCGGTGTGCGATGCGTTTTTGGGAAACATCGAAAATCCGATTTCACGAGTGCAGAGGTGGTGATACAAAATCCGGCGGTGCCGCGTGAGTCGCCGTTTCTCGTGCACGCGGAGAAGGCGGGTGCAATGATTGAGAACGAGGCAACGCTTTTTTTTCGATACTGCAAGTCAAAGAATATTATTGGAGTCACTGGCACGCGCGGAAAGTCAACGACCGCAGCGATGATTGCGCGCATCTTGCGGCAACATTTCGAAATGTCGAAATATCGACATATCAACGTATGGTTTGCGGGGAACATTCGGACGACCCCGATGTTGTCGATTGTTGATCGTATTCGTCCTGATGACTGGGTTGTCCTCGAGCTCTCCTCATGGCATCTTGAGAATATGGGCGAGCACAAAATCAGTCCGCACATTGCGGTGGTGACGAATGTGCTTGATGATCACATGAATCGGTATCGAACAAAGCGCGCGTATGCGGCGGCAAAAGAAAATATTGTTCGGTATCAAAGGGCAGGGGATATTGCCGTGTTGAATAACAAGAATGTATGGACTAAAGCGATGGCGAAAACGACGAACGCGAAAGTGCACTGGTTTGATTACAGAGACCGGGTCTCTGTAATACAGAGACCCGGTCTCCGAAAGTTCGGAGCACATGATGTCGCAAATGCTCAAGCTGCTGCGACAACCGCGAGAGCAGTTGGGGTCCCACTCCGCATTATCCGCTCCGCACTCTGTACGTTCCGCGGCTTGCCGGATCGACAGGAAATTATCGGTATCATCCGAGGTGTGACGTACGTCAATGATACAACTGCCACCACACCGGATGCGACGATCGCTGCCTTGCAGCGATTCGCAAAGCCAGAAGCCAGAGGCCAGAAGCGGCCGTGCATTGTTTTAATTTGTGGAGGAACGGACAAAAATCTAAACTACAAACCATTGATTCCATGGATCAAGAAAACGTGTAAGGCAGTTGTTTTACTCCCAGGCTCCGCTACAGAAAAAATAAAAAAGTATCTCAATATCTCAGTATCCCAATATCCTTTTGCTGAAGTAGGTTCCATGCGTGACGCTCTTGCAGCTGCCACGAAGCAGGCATCCCATGGAGACGTCATTTTACTCTCTCCCGCCGCCGCAAGCTTTGGATTATTTCAACACGAATTCGATCGCGGGAATCAATTTAAAAAATATGTTCCGACGCACTGATTACATTCTTGCCACTATCTTTCTTCTTCTTATCCTTTTCGGCCTGGTGATGCTTTCGTCCGCGGGGTCGTATGTTGGGTTTCAGAAATTTCAAGATAGTTATTACTACGTGAAGCATCAGCTGCTTTCCGGTATTCTTCCGGGCATTTTTGCATTCTTTCTTTTTTACCTTGTTGATTATCGCCGCTGGCGCGCATGGGTATTACCGTTATTTGTCGTCAGCCTCGCGCTTCTTGCGCTCGTGCTCATCCCAGGATTTGGTGTGAGTTATGGGCGTACGCAGAGTTGGTTGAATCTCGGTGGATTTTCATTTCAGCCGGTTGAATTCATGAAGCTCGCGCTCATTCTTTTTTTTGCGGCGTGGTTGGAGGGGGAGTTATTGTATGGAGGGAAGGAGGCGCTTCGCGAGGCCTTCTGGCCGTTTGTCGTCCGGCTTGGAATTGTTGGCGGGCTCGTTGCGCTCCAGCCCGACATTGGGACGCTCGGCATGATCATTGTCATTGCTTTCGTTCAATATATTATTGCTGGAGCGCCATGGAAACATATTATGATCACGGTCGTTGCAGCACTTGGTGCATTTGTAAGCCTTGTTGTTGTTGCGCCATATCGTTTGGCGCGCGTGCTTGTGTTTTTGGATACGTCGAGTGATCCACAGGGCGCAGGGTATCATATTCAGCAGGCGCTTTTGAGTATTGGGTCAGGGGGCATCTTTGGGGTCGGCCTCGGGCAATCACGGCAAAAATTATCGTATCTCCCGGAAGTTGTTGGTGATTCGATTTTTGCGGTGATTGCGGAGGAGCTTGGATTTATTGTTGCCGCGCTTGTCGTCATTACCTTTCTCGTGATCCTTGTGCGCGGGTTTCGTATTGCTGCACGTGCCCCAGATGATTTTGGGAAATTTATTGCGGCTGGGATCGTTGTTTGGATTGTGGGGCAGGCGTTCTTGAACATGGGCGCGATGCTTGGTATTCTTCCACTCACCGGTTTGCCGCTTCCATTCTTAAGTTATGGGGGGACATCGATGGTCATGACACTCGCAGCTGCCGGGTTACTTCTCAATATTGCAAAACAGAGTTAATATCCTACGATCATGCGATTACTTTTGACCGGTGGCGGTACTCTTGGATCCGTCACACCACTCCTCGCTCTGTATGACACGCTCCATCCGGAGGCGGTGTTTTGGATTGGGACAAAACATGGGGTTGAGGAAGAACTCATTCGCGCATCGTCGATTCCATTTTATTCGATCGTCTCTGGGAAGTTTCGGCGGTACTGGGATGTGCGCACAATCATTGCTCCGTTCGCAGTGTGCATTGGTTTTCTGCAGGCACTTTTTCTTCTTATCCGATTACGCCCGACGCATGTGTTCAGTGCCGGCGGATATGTTGCAGTGCCGGTCGTTTGGGCTGCGTGGGCACTCCGCATCCCCGTATACGCAATACAACTCGATCGGCAATCAGGGCTTGCGAATCGGCTCATCGCACCTTTTGTCAAATGTATTTTTACGGTGTTTCAGGAATCTGCAAATCATTTCAAAAAACGACCAGTACAGGTTGTTGGAAGTTTTGTTCGGCAATCATTTATTCAAGCAGCAAACAACGCTCAAAAAAATGATCGCCCGACACTCCTTATCATTGGTGGAGGAACTGGAGCGGATGGTTTGAATGCGCTTGTCCGTGATGCCCTTGTACCGCTCGTGAAGATTTGCAATGTCGTGCATTTGACTGGCAGAGGAAAGCATCGCGCGTTTGCATTACCAAACTATACCGCGTATGAATTCTTAGGAGATGAACTTCCATCACTCATGGCATCAGCAGACATTGTTATCTCGCGTGCAGGGATGGGGACACTCTCGGAACTCGCATATTTGAAGAAAGCAGCAATTGTCATTCCATTGCCCGAGAGTCCGCAAGCCGCGAATGCGGGTGTGCTTGCAGCCGCGGGTGCTGCAGTGGTACGCTCGCAACAGGAGTACACACCCACGCAATGTCTTTCGGACATTCAGAAATTACTTGATCATCCCGAACAACGGAAGCAACTCGGTGATCGGCTTCATACAATACTTCCCACTGATGGCGCGGAGAAAATTAAGAATTCGTTATGATCGCTGCAGTGATTCCCGCATTCAATGAAGAATACACCATCGGATCAGTTGTCCGCGCGGTTCGTGCTGTTCCGGATATCGACGTGGTGATTGTTGTCAACGATGGTTCAAATGATCGAACAAGTGCAATCGCACGCGCTGCCGGAGCAACAGTGATTGATCTTCCACAGAATATTGGAAAGGGGGGTGCCATGCGTGTTGGCGCATTGTCGACAAAAGCGGACGTTCTTTTTTTCGCTGACGCCGATCTCATTGGTCTTCGGCCTCAACATGTGCAATCGGTGATTGATCCGGTGATGCATGGGCACGCGGCCATGTGTATCGGTATCCGTGATCGATGGGGGAATCTTACAGAATTTTTTTCAAAACTCGACCCACTCCTCGCGATTGGCGGCGAGCGCGCAATTCGGAGAGATATTTTTGATCGGTTGCCCGGTGAGTATTTTCAGGCATTTGAAATCGAGACGGCAATGAATCACTATTGTCATGAGCATAAGTATCCGGTGTCGTATGTGAAGCTCGTTGGTCTTGATCAGGTAATGAAGGAGGAAAAGTTTGGTCTCATCGATGGCTTCATTCGGCGCGTCGCCATGATTGGGCAGATTGTGAAGCGACGTGTGCAGTTTTTATTCTCAAGATGACTATTCACAACGCGACAAAAATTCACATGATTGGCATTAAAGGCGTTGGCATGACCGCGCTTGCTGAAGTTTTACATGGTTGGGGCAAGGACGTCCGCGGCTCTGATATCGCCGAGGTGTTTATGACGGATGCGGTGCTTGCACGGCGTAGTATTCCGGTCACCACGTTTTCCCCGAGCAATGTTATGGCTGCTGACCTCGTGATTTATTCCACTGCGTACGGTGAGACAAATCCAGAATTTGCTGAAGCAGGGAAACGCGGTATCCCGATGCTTTCATATCCCGAGGCATTAGGGCAGCTCATGGAAGGAAAGTATGGGATTGCGGTTGCAGGTTCGCACGGAAAAACAACGACGACTGCACTCCTCGGGCATGTCATGGCAGAAGCAGGGCTTGATCCAACAGTGATTGTTGGATCGGTGACATTGAACTGGAATGCAAACGCGCGTGTTGGGAAATCAGAATACGTCATTATCGAAGCAGACGAGTATCAAAATAAGTTTCAATACTACAATCCAAAGGGGCTGCTCATCACGAACATCGACTGGGATCATCCTGATTTCTTTCCAACGCCAGATTCGTATCAAAAATGTTTCGATGATTTTCGTGCGCAGGTTAATAAAAATGGTGGATGGGTTATAGAAATGCAGAATGCAGAATGCAGAATGCAGAATGATCTACCACTCTCGTTATCCGGTGAGCATAATAAAAAGAATGTGATGCTCGCGTACGCAACTGCGAAAAAGCTCGGCATCGCCGACGATGTCTTCTGGTCAGCCGTGCAATCATTCAAAGGAACGGCTCGACGGTTTGAGGTGAAAGGAGAGTGGAACGGCGTGACCGTGATTGATGACTACGCGCATCATCCGACAGAGATCAAGGCGACATTGAAAGCTGCGCGTGAGCGATATCCTGGAAAAAAAATTTGGACCGTGTTCCACCCGCACACCTTCTCGCGTACCGCAGCGCTCCTCAATGATTTTGCTGGCGCATTTTCTGACACGGATCACGTCATCGTCCTTGATATCTACGGCTCTGCGCGCGAGGCACACGGTGGCGTCCATGCCCGCGATCTCGTGACACTCGTCTCTGAGCGCAGTCGAAGAGCTATCGCAATATACATCCCCACAATTCCCGAAGCCGCGGACTACCTCCGTTCGCACGCACACGCAGGAGATGTTATTATCACCATGGGCGCGGGTGATGTGTGGAAGCTGTGGGATTGTCTTGAGAATTTCTAGAAACAAAAAACCACCTTCAATAAAGAAGACGGGCTTGCGTGTGGAGCCAAGGGGTATTGAACCCCTCTGTCCGAGTGTCAAGCGCGGACTCCTCACCGTGAGGTGGCCCCTTGAACTCCACGATAGCTAGTATAT
>JACQSD010000083.1 GCA_016206165.1 Candidatus Uhrbacteria bacterium | reverse complement strand
GTGCGGCGGGCATAAAAAACAGTGGAAGCACTGGGTCGCAGGAACGGCGGCGTTTGCATTGCTCGCGCTTGGCGTGGCGCAGGTTTTTCTTGCGGTGGAGCGCGCAAAGGGGCTTTCGACGATTGGGAAGGCACCAACACAGCGTCTGATCACGATTACTGGTCTCGGCAAGGTGAAGGCGCTTCCTGATATTGCGAGCGTGAATCTTGGGCATCAGATCGAACGGCGCGATGTACGGAGTGCGCAGCTTGAGAACACCACAAAGATGAATGCGATGCGTGCGACACTGCGAAAACTTGGGATTGCGGACGCTGATGTGCAAACCGCGGACTACTCAATTTATCCGCAGTATGATTATAAGGATGGGCAGCAATCGCTCCGCGGATATCTTGTCACGCAAAGTTTGAGCGTGAAGATTCGTGATCTTGAGAAGATTAGCACCGTGCTTGATGAGGCGGGGTCTCTCGGGTTAAATCAAGTTGGTGGTATTCAGTTTACGATTGACGATCCAGAGAAGTTGCGTCAAGAAGCGCGCACAAAAGCGCTCGCACAAGCAAAGGAGAAAGCATCGACGCTTGCCACAGTCATGGGGGTGCGTCTTGGGGGTGTTGTTTCGTTCAGCGAAGATGCCGGCGGCCCCACACCACCACCTGTCTATTTTTCAGAAAAAGCAATGGGCATGGGTGGAGCTGTACCAGACATTGCTCCTGGTTCACTCGATGTAACCGTGACTGCATATGTGCAGTATGAGATAGAATAATCAGCTCTAAGCAACTGGCAGCTAGCAACTTGCGAGAAGCCAGAAGCTAGAAGCAAGAAGCAATGAAGATTCGTTCTATCATCGCACGAGAAATTTTAGACTCGCGCGGGAATCCGACGGTTGAGGCGCGCGTCGTTTTGAAAAACGGCGTCGTTGGTGTTGGCGCAGTGCCATCGGGTGCGTCGACAGGGACGCACGAGGCGCTCGAGCTCCGCGATGGTGATCGTCATCGATATGGTGGTAAGGGAGTCTTGAAGGCTGTGCGCAATGTAAATGGGCCGATTGCAAAATTATTGCGTGGCCGTGATGTCCGCGAGCAACGGAAGCTTGACGCCGCAATGATTGAGCTCGATGGAACAAAAAATAAATCATCGCTCGGCGCGAATGCGATCCTTGCCGTCTCACTTGCCTCTGCCCGTGCCGCCGCAGCTGCATCAAAGTTGCCCCTGTATCAATACATCCGAAAAGCTTACCGCTTCGCACTTACTGCTTACAACTTACCCGTCCCCATGATGAACATCCTGAACGGCGGCGTGCACGCCGATAGCGGTCTTGCGATTCAGGAGTTCATGATCGTTCCGCATCACCGCCTCTTTCGTGAGCGCGTGCGTATTGGGTCCGAAGTTTTTCATGCACTCAAGCGATTGTTGAGGGAGAAGGGATTTCAGACGCAGGTGGGGGACGAGGGCGGGTTTGCGCCAAAGCTTGGCGATAACGAAAAGGCGTTCGCGGTGATTGTCGAGGCGATCAAAAAGGCTGGGTATAAGCCGGGCGATGAGGTGTCGCTTGCATCGGACTTTGCCGCATCCGAATTTTATGACAGAAAGAAAAAGGCATATCATCTTGTGGGGCCGCGGACGGGTTGGACTGGCGACCGGATGACGCGGCAGATCGATCGCTGGGTTCATAAATATCCAATTGTGTCGCTTGAGGATCCGTTTGCCGAAGATGATTGGGAGCATTGGGCGATGATCACGAAACTCGCGAAGTTGAGATGGAAGAGGCCACTCATTGTGGGAGACGATTTGTTTGTGACAAATATAAAGCGACTTGAACGCGGGATTAAGGAAGGTGTGGGTTCTGCGATTCTTGTGAAGTTAAATCAAATCGGCACGCTCTCGGAAACCATTGACTGCGTCCAACTCGCACAGAAGAATAAATATAAAGTCATCATTTCGCATCGCTCCGGTGAAACCGCAGATACGTTTATTGCCGACCTCGCCGTTGCTGTCGGTGCCGAGTACATCAAAACCGGCTCCCTCTCCCGTAGCGAACGCGTGGAGAAGTACAATCGCTTGATGGAGATTGAAAGAGAAATAGGATAACATGTAGCTATATAAGTGATAACATGATTTTCACACAAGATCGTGTTAGTAGATTCTATAGCTATAATATATATATGCGAGGACCTGAACAACCGACAATCGGCAACTTTGAAAGTAAAAAAGAAGAGCTCATGGCGGCACTAGAGCCCGTGAATGAGCGTTTTGTAACACCTGCAATGCAGGCAGTGATTGATGAGGAAGCAGCCAAGGGATGGCAGGTGCTTGGGCAGAGTTTTGTAAATAGGAATGATCCGGAAAGAGGAAATTCTGTGCGGCTCATTCGAGGTGATGAACAGGGGTATGACACGATGACTGTATCCACCGATCGGGAACATGAAAGGGAGGGGTTGTGTAAGGTGTCTCGGTTTACTCGAGATGATGGGGAGTGGTCAACGAAGTATTAGTTTTTAATGAAACTATGAATCAGATAGCAATTTTTATTGCAACATCACCATGGCTCTGGTTTGTGATGATTCTTTCTCCACTTCTTCTTGTTTATATTTTTTCACGGATGAAATTAAAACAGGTGAATAT
>JACQSD010000005.1 GCA_016206165.1 Candidatus Uhrbacteria bacterium | reverse complement strand
GTTTTGTGACTCTATGGGCTCGGCCTTTATGACCTCCGGCGGAGGGTATAGCCCACGCGAGTGATGTGATGATCGTTAAAAAAATTATTTTTGTTCCGTGGGTAAAGCGCATTGCGTTTTTTCACGTAACTCATCAAGCGTCATTTCTCTTTCTCTCCGTGATCCATCAGCAAAGATCCATGTGGGGTAGCCCTCAATTTTCGCGTCAATACATGCTTGTGCGCGCATATTAGGATTACCAGTGGGTGCACATTCCACATAACGGACGTGATCAAATGATTTCCCGAAGAGATCTTTCTGATTCTTGCAGTGTGGGCACCACCACGTGCCGTACATGATTGCTCCTTTTGTGGTGAGACAGTCAGCGAACGAGGTGAGTGCGCTGGTCGATTGTGTGTACATCCATCGTTGAATGCCGATGACGATCGCGATGAGGATGATCATTGCGCCAACGATGAGTGGGAGTTTTGTTTTCATAGTTAGCAACAGTTTTTCATTTTTTCTTCGATTGATTTCGTGCGCGTCGATCGTTGATCTTCATGGATCGTCCGTGGGAGGAAGAACCACAAGGCAATCCCTGCAATAACCGCTGCGCTTATTCCGAGTATACTCCATGCGCGATCAATGACGCCATACACAAGGAGGAATCCGATCGGAATAAAAAGCGATTTCCACAGCATCGGAGATTGATTCGCAACGAGGTGCGGCTCTGCTTTGTATGCGATCCCAACAATGGACCCTCCCATGAGGATAGCAAGAACGCGCGTATCGATCGCAAATCCCGAGAAAAGGAGTCCGAGCAAGACGATCCATGTCGATGAGACGCCAACACAGATGGGGCAGACGGGAAATGAAATAAAACGACGAAGCACAGACGTCATACCGGTCAGCACAAAAATCGCAAGCGTAACGATCAGCATGGTCATAGGAAGAAGATGATCACCCCGAGCGCGATCATGATGACACCACTCCAGAGCCGCATTGTGCGTTTCTCATACTGTTCCCATTGCTGCATTTTTTCTGTCACTTTCTCATCGCTCGCAAGGAAGAGGATGAGGACAAGCGGGAGGACAAAGAGGAGGTTATAGAAGACGAGATACCCAACACCCGTCATATACGTTGCTTGGTCATGGAGGAGCCCCAAGATCATGAGATAGGGCCCGCCTGTGCATGGGAATTCACAAAGCCCAACGAGCACACCAAGACCAAACGCCGCGGGGATTGATGCACGGTCAAGGAGTGTTGCCATGGTGCGATGAAAACGCATGGGGATGCGGAATTTGATTGGGAATTGCGGCACGAACTCACCGATCATGTTGATGCTCCCGAGCACAATAAGGAGGATTGATCCGAGGCGCCCCATGAAGTGTGGTGTCGAGAAGAGATGGAGCACGTTCAAGAGCCCGAGACCGATCGAGAAGTAGACAAGGAAGATGCCCGCAATGTAGATCCCGCCGATGAGGAGGATGCGCGAACGAAGCCTCCCGATCGAGAGGAGGAATGCGATGGTGAGGAGGAGCATCGAAAACGCACATGGGTTGATACTGTCGAGGATTGCGGCTACGACAACGAGTGGAAAGAGCCAGGTTCCTTCGCGGCTCAAATTCCAGAAGAATGTGGTGCCGACGCCGCCCCATTTTGTGAGTGCAACAAAAACAAGGAGTGCGGCAATGACGACGCCGAGGATGATATGTTTTTTTGTCATCATAGTTTATGGGGTGACGGTCACCGAGAAGTTAATTTCGAGCGGATTACCCGCGCTATTTTCAAGGGAGATTGTTCGTTCAATATATCCAACACCTGCTGGCCCATGGGCATTCGGATCAAACGTGACATCGACGGTGGCAGTTGCGTTTGGAGCAATCGTCGCACTGATGGGTGGGATAAAGCCATGCCCTTGCATCCCGAATGGGCCAAAGTTTTTTCCATCTGCGGTGATTGACGCAGTCGTGCACATGCATGAGGTGAAGAGCTTGGTCACGTCCACGGCTTCTGATGACGTGTTCCGGATGGCAAATGATTTCTGAACATTGCCAGCCTGCATCGAAATCGTCCCAAATTCATAATTCGCTGGCTCCGCAATGAGGACGGATGGGCCAGTGATTTTTTTCGTTTTTCCTTGGCCGTCTTTTGGGCTTGCAACCCACGCAAGGGCGCCAATAATGAGCGCGCTCCCTACAAAACCAATCGCGAGGTTTCGTGTTGTTTTATCAAGAGTTATATTCATATAACAGAATTAAGAGAGTGGAGATTGGGATAATAAAAACACACATTCGCTATGTATGAACCAGATCCATGAGGTGTGTGCTCACGGATTAGATAGCGAAGATGTGTGTGCTTCTTCGTGATTGGATATTTCCACGTGCGAAGGCAAGCGTGAGCGGATCAAATGGCCGAATATGAGTGAGAAACCCTGGCGCCTCTACTGCATTGAGGTGCGCGGTATGGAGCCCAAGAAATGTACGCGCAAAGCGCTGACGCATTGTCCATACAATCGAAGCGGCGATGAGCGAGATAAAGAACATGACAATACCAACCGATTGCTGTGGCGTACATTTTCCGAATTGCGCGACAATCGCGAGATGCGTCTCCTCGTGACTTGAACACCCGGACGTGGCTTCGTTATGTCCAGTCGTTGCAGCACAAAATGAACCTCCACTGCACGAACTCAGTGCAAATGGGAGCACTACGGGCATGAGAAGAAAGAGGAGTGCGAGTGAGAGTGTCATTATGCGCATATTATTTTACTATACTGCTATTGGTCCGCGTTGTCAAAACGATACCAACAATGATGAACATGATCGCTCCATATTGTGCTGGAGTGAGCCCGAGATAGCGTGCATCGGGCATCGGGATATCGGTCGCACGGACAAAGTCGAGGAGGAATCTTGTGACCCCGTACCAGAAGAGAAAGAGGGTCAGAAAAAAACCATCATGCCGAATGCGGCGGTTACACATCCAAAATATGATTGCAAGGATTGCGCCGTTCATCGCGAGCAGGAGATCTGCGTCAAGGCGCGAGCCATCTGGGTATTGTATTGCAAGAAAAAAATTTGAATGAATCCCGGGATGGAGATGCCCGAAAAATGGCCCGAGCCGTCCGATTGCAATTCCGAGTGGCAGTGCATAGATGAGTGGGTTTGCCCATGTGAGGATTGAAAGATGATGATACCGAAGATAGACGAGTACTGCAGTCGTCGCGCCAATATATCCGCCGAACGATGCAAGGCCCCCTTCCCAGAATTTAATAATGTCGGAGGGATGCGCGGCATAGTATGACCAGTCATAGAAAAAAACGTGGAAGAGGCGTGCGCCAACGAACGTCGCGACAATGACCCATCCCGCCATATTCATCACGTAATGCGAATCAAGGCCGCGGTTGCGTACCATGCGACGTGCGATCACAATACCAACAACAAATGCAAGCGCAACAAAAAAACCCCAGACGTGGATCGTGAGGGGGCCAAGTGCGATGGTTGTTGCGTGGATATAGGGGATCATAGGGATCTGTTTTTTCTCGCGGGTCCTGTCGCTGCGCACCCCCACCGTGCTCGCGCATGCTCCGCGCGGTGGGGGACCCCCGCTTCGCGCCACCCGCTCCGGCATTCTTTTTCCTTCGGCGTCACCCGCTTTTTTATTCTTCTCTTCGTTTTCTACTTTCTCGCATTGATTTCCAAAGTGAGAATCCAAGGATTGCAGCGAGCGTGAAACTCACAAGCGCTAAGAACGGCATACCGAAGAGCGATGGCGGCGCGTCGATGCGCATGAGGAGTGCGCCAGCAACAACGAGTGCGGCAATGATTGCAGCAAATGCAACTTCGTTTGATGAGCGGTCGACCTCTTCCACAAGTTGATCAAGTCCTTTGTGCTCAAGGTTGATTCCGAGTTCTCCTTTTTTTAATTTTTGAATGAGCGAACGAACATCCTCTGGTAAATGGGTGAGGAGTTCCATGGATTCACGTGTTGCCGCAAGCCCCTGTTCGAGCAGTGCGTGTGGTGCATATTGTTGGAGCACGAGTTTTTCAACGAACGGTTTCACATGTTCAGGAAGTACAAAGGTCGGGTCAAGGAGTGTGCCGACGGTTTCAAGCATCGAAAGACTCTTGAGGAGGAGGACAAAGTGCGTGGGGAGGTGAATACGATGCGCAATCATGACGGCGATCACATCATGAGCAAGTGCAGCCATCGAAATATCTTTGAGCGGGGCCCCATAATACCGATCAAGGAATTCTTGCACCGACACTTCAATGGCTGCAGTATCCATGTCGTCGGTGATGATCTCCATTTCTTCGAGCGTGCGGATGACGCCACGCGTATCTTGATTGACGAGCGCAAGGAGTAATCGGGCCATTTGCCCACGCGTTGTTGCATCGATGCGCCCGACAATGCCGAAGTCAAGAAATGCAATCCGGTTTCCTTTCAAGACAAAAAGATTGCCAGGGTGCGGATCGCCATGGAAGAATCCGTATGTGAAAATTTGCTTAAGGATCGCGTCCGCACCGCGCGCGGCAAGAAGTGGACGATCGAATTGTTTATCTTTTTTTTGGATATCGAGAATGCGTGTGCCGCGGATAAATTCCATAGTGAGGATTTCGCGGTTTGTCCATTCGCGGTAGACCCGAGGAATTTTTACGGTGTCATCGCCCTCAAAGTGGCGCGCGAACGTTTCACAATGTTGCGCTTCGATCGTAAAGTCGAGCTCGCGTTCGAGTTGATGACGAAAATCCGCGACGATTGCCTTTGGATCAATGAGGCGATCATTGTTTTGATGTGCATTGAAAAATTCTGCGAGGGTATCAAGGATATCGAGGTCGCTCGCCACAAGTGCATCAATATTTGGGCGCTTCACTTTGCACGCGACGACTTCGCCTGTCGGGAGTGTCGCGCGGTACACTTGCGAGAGTGAGGCGGAGGCAACCGGTTTTGGGTTGAACGTTTTAAAAAGCGTCGCTGGTTTTGCGCCAAAATGATGGATGAATTCTTCCTCAATATCGGCAAGTGGCGATGGCGGAACCGCATCTTGGAGTTTGCTCAACTCCGTGATGTATTGTTGTGGGATCAGATCAGGGCGCGTGGAGAGGATTTGTCCAAATTTAATAAATGTGGGGCCGAGTTCTTCAAGTGCAAGGCGGAGGTGCCGCGGGAGATCGCTCTGTTCAATCGTTGTCGCTTTTTTTGATACAAAAAATTGCCGCCACGAGCGTTCATGAAAAAACGCGTCGAGACCATGTTTCGCGATAATGCGAAGGATAGTCTCGGCACGTTTCACATCACGAAATGATGTACGAATGGACATGAGAATTTGTCCCGAGGAGCGAGCTGGCCGTAGGGCTCTGCCCGCTAGCGAAGCGACGACGGGACACAGCGGTTTTGGAGGTCGGACACCTTTTTCAAAAGGGGTCCGATTCTATTTTCCTTGTCCGATTTCCGAAAGAAGAACGTTTTCGACGAGAATGCCGCGTGCGGCAAAGATGCGTTCGAGTTCTTGCTTCATTTCCACCTCAATCTTATCACGTTCAAGTGAGATAATCGCGTTTGCGTCGTGGCGTGAGGCGATTAAACGGACGCGGCTTCGAATAGTCGGGCGAATGATTTTTGGAATAAAGTCCTCACCGATGGTTTGCCAGATCGTGGGGATTTGGTCCGCATTCAAACGCATGAGAATTGTCCCCTCGATGTTAATTGATTTGTGGTCAAGTGTTACCGCATTAATAGGAGCGTCGCCCAATGCCTTCACATTTTCCAAGTTGAAATTTCTCGAAATTGTATACTCGAGGGTTTGTGTATTAAACCGGAGCGCTTTTTGCCAGAAGGGGATCTTCAGATGGAGTCCTGGGGTGAGCACCTTTTTCAGCACGCCGCGCCCGCGATCGAACACGCACGCAACATAGCCGGGAGGGACATGCACAAAAAGTCCACCAACAATATCTTCGAGGACGAACGTATACATGAGTTTGTCGAGAGATTCAGTCATTGATGTAAATGCAGAATGATGAATGCAGAATGATGAATGACGGCGACTAATTTTGCATTCTTACTTTTGCATTTTGCATTTGATTAATGATGTACTCCTTTGCGAAGTGCGTGGAGTGGGTTTTCATCGTCGTCGTATGATTTTGGAATAAGGCGTTCCGCATGTTTTTTTTGTTTTCCTTTTTCACCGCGTTTCAGGATGACATCACGGACGATAAACGTCGCATAGTGGAAGAAGAGCGAGAAGAGGATCGAGGTGAGAATGAAGAGTGCTTTCACCGAAGGAAGAATCCAGAGCGCAACAAACGTCATGAGTGGGAAGAGGATGCGATAGACGAGATCTGATTTTGCAAGGAGGTGACTTCGCGATCGCTGGTCCATCCAGATATCGAGATAGAGCATGAGTCCAATGATGGCACTCACGAGCACATTGCGCTCGGCGACATCAAAGAGATTCAAGAACGTCGTGTCGATCGTTTGATCAGGATGAGGAACCCATGGGTACAGGAACGGATCGATCGCATCAAATTTAATCCCCGCCATGAACACGTTGTAGAGAAGGACAAGGACGAGCGCCTGTACGCCGAGCTGAATAAATGATGCCCAGTGATTAATGTGTTGTTTCCGGAGGAGCGTGCGTACTTCATCGCGAAAGGTGACCGGGTCATTGCGGTAGATGTCCTGGAGTTCTGGAATGCGTTGGTTCACTTCAGCATATCGTATTTTATTGCGTTCAACGATGAGGGTGAAAACGATGAGGACAAAACGAATTAAAACGGTCAGCCAGACGACGGCAAGTCCAAGGTTTTGGAGTCCGATTGTCCCATACAAAAACATGAGCGCGTTGACGAGCGGCGTGTAGAGATAAACGTCCCAAAACATTGAAAGCATAGTGCAGTTACTATAGCAGAAAGTGGCAAGAAAAGCAACGGCATCAAAA
Source organism: Candidatus Uhrbacteria bacterium (assembly GCA_016206165.1). Classification (GTDB taxonomy): domain Bacteria; phylum Patescibacteriota; class Patescibacteriia; order JACQSD01; family JACQSD01; genus JACQSD01. Next base: position 4,081 of record JACQSD010000005.1, on the reverse strand, counting down.
ACACTAAATTCAAAACTCTAAATTCTAAACAAATTCAAAGTCCAAATGTCTTAAATCCAAAACGTTTTGAATTTCGATCATTTGGATTTGTTTAGAGTTTAGGATTTAGGATTTTGGAATTATGCGGTTGCTACTCCTTTTTCCTCGAGCCATCGTTCCACATCGATCGCTGCCATGCACCCGAATCCGGCTGCGGTGATTGCTTGCCGATAGTGATGATCGTGCACGTCGCCTGCTGTGAAGACGCCGTCGACACTTGTCCGCGTGTGATCATGGACAACCATATATCCTTTGACATCGAGATCAAGTTGACCCTTAAAGATTGAGGTGTTTGGCTCGTGGCCGATCGCCACAAACAAACCGTCGGTCTGAACGTTCATCCGTTCATCCGTTCTTACATTCTTGAGTTTCAGTCCAGTGACGTGCGTATCGCCCAGAACTTCAATCACTTCACTATTCCAGATGAACGAGATTTTTGGATTTGCTTTCGCGCGGTCTTGCATGATTTTTGATGCACGGAGTGCGTCGCGGCGATGGATGACCGTGACAGACGTCGCAAACTTCGTCAAAAAATTTGCCTCCTCGAGCGCTGCATCACCACCGCCAACCACGGCAACGCGTTTTCCACGAAAGAAAAATCCATCGCACGTCGCGCACGCGGAGACTCCTTTGCCGCGGAGTCGCGTTTCTGAATCAAGTCCAATCCATTTTGCCGTTGCACCGGTTGCGATGATCACGGATTTGCACTGATATGTGGTATCACTGGTGGACAGAGAAAATGGATATCTGCGTAGATCCGCGCTCACGATATCTGCGTTGATCAGTGTCGTACCGAAGCGCAAAGCCTGTTCGCGAAAGAGTTGCATAAGCTCTGGCCCTTGGATGCCATTTGGGAATCCCGGGTAATTTTCAACATCACTCGTCACCATGAGTTGCCCGCCAGGAGTCGCGCCAGCAATAACCAACGGCTCGAGATTTGCTCGAGCCGCGTAGATCGCAGCAGTTAACCCGGCAGGACCGGAGCCGATGATGATAACGTTATAGACCACACTGAAGAACTGAAGAACCAATAAACCAAAGAACAGTCCTTATGTTCTTTCGTTCATGCGTTTTTCGTCACGTTAGATTTGCTTCATCGTCTCGACAATCTGTTTGAGCGCTTTCTCCACTGACCCATCTTCCCACTTTGGATTTCCTGCCCAGATTTCCATGACCATACGGCGATTCGGTTGGTTTGAATCAGTGAATTCAGTGAAGTAAAGGACGACAGGAACTGTGTGATCAAAGATATTTTGTGTCCCATCGATTTTTGTAAATACCAGTCCATTTGCATTTGGCGCGAGTGTTGTGGTTGTGTGGGTTACAAATTGCTTTTCCGCATCCTTGACATACTGTGCGAGCGATGCGAGTCGTGGGAATTTTCGGAACTGATCCTGCTCATCAATGCGGACAATAATCCGGCTTGGCTCCCCATCGCGCGGCGCAAAACTAATCGGGTCGGGGTTGAGATAGATGTAGTCACTCACCACTCCACGGCGCGCTGGATCACGGACGAGCGCCTGCTCCACAACATGCCATCCACATGGATAGGAGAAGTCGATCCGTGAGAGTATGAGTTGTTCCGCTTGGAGCGCGCGTGTTGCCGCGGTGCATGTGCTTGCGGAATGTGCAGCAGTTGTCCGCTGGAGCTCTTCTGCGCGGCGGGCGATTTGGCGGACAAAGATGAGCGCAACAATCACGCTCCCGAGAGCAACAAGAACAAGGAGGATGGGGAGGAGTGCCAATGGCGAGCGATGTGTTGGTGGTGTCGTTGGTTGTGGAGTATCCATAGAGAGGAGAATGAATAGTAAGTGTCTCTAGTATAGAGGATCAAAGTGTAATATTCAATTGTCTGCCGTACATCACCTGGAGATGTAAAATAGTAGATACATCTCCAGGTGATGGAGACCGTCATGATTGTAATACCCACTTTCCCGTTCTTACCAGTTCTGCTATAATAATAACACTTAATTCTTAACGTCACACATATATGACAACAGAGTGTGCGATGATGCGACGATGTACAAAGCGGGATGTACTCGCTTTTGCGCTTGCGGGGAGCGCAATGATCGTCGCGCTTGCGTTTGGGCAAGCAGCAAAAGCGCAAAGTTTTGGGCCTCCTCCAGGAGGTCAAGGTGGATCGACCGGTGGATTCGGTGGTCAGCAAGGCGGAGGTAATCAGGGGAGTTTCGGAGGTCAACAGCAGGGCAGCTTCGGTGGGCAGCAAGGTGGGATGGGTGGACAACAAGGAGGGATGCAGGGAGGAATGGGCGGTCAGCAGCAAGGCGGGCAAGGAATGATGGGCGGTCAGCGTGGCCAACAGGGTGGGCAACAGGGAGGAATGATGGGTGGGAAGCAGCAGGGTAGTCAAGGCATGATGGGTAATAAAAAAGGTGGACAGGGAATGATGGGTGGTGAGGAAAATGGGAATGGGATGATGGGTGGTAATCAGGGAAGCTTTGGCAGCAAGCAAGGCGGTCAAGGCATGATGGGCGGGAAGCAACAACAGGGTGGTTCAAAAATGGGTAGTAAACAAGGTGGTCAAGGCATGATGGGTGATGAGGGGGAAAATGGAAATGGAATGATGGGTGGGAAGCAGGGTGGTCAGGGTGGGATGATGGGTAATAAAAAAGGTGGACAGGGAATGATGGGTGGTGAGGGGGAGAATGGGGATGACATGATGGGCGGATCATTTGATGACTCCGGAGATGAAGATTCGAGTGCTGCGGATGAAGCGCGGATGAAGCGTGAAGAGGAGCGCATGGAGAAGCAGCAAAAGAAGATGGAAGAGCAGCAATTGAAACAGATGAAGAAGGGGCTCAGCCAGTTCACGAGAATGCTTCCAGGCATGAAGAAGAAACTCGGGAGCGCGGAAAAGATGCTTAAAGCATGTGGCCTTGGTCTACCCACAGAGTTTAGTACCGCACTTGCTGCAGCAGACAGCATTAAGGCGAAGATCGACGCAGCAACAACGCTTGAGGCACTCGAAGAGGTACAGGCGGAACTCGAAGAGAAATTTGAACCCCTGAAGGATGGCGGACACTTGATCGAAGGGAGTATTCGGATGTGTCAGACGTTGAAGCAGGCACGCACTGAGATCAAACGTCTTGAGAAGGAAGCAGCGGCAGTAGCACGAAAGGCAGGCGCAAAGAAAGATCTCGATCTCTCCGGGCTTGTCGCTGATCTCAATGGTGCCGTCACTGCATTCAAGACAGCTTTGGCAGAAGTAGAAACTCTTTCTACAACAGATCCAGAAGCAGCACAAGAGAAGCTTGAGGAGGCAACCGCATTACGTGACGACTACATGGCAGCAAAGCAGGCAATCGAGATAGCGCTTAATGTACAAAGCGGTCTCAAAAATGCAGATCGTGAGGTAAAGAACCTCGAGGCTCGCGCAAAGCGAGTCCGTGGGAAGAAATCAGTTGAGACCGGGGAAAAGATTGATACCGCAGAACTTGATGCGCTCATTGCAGAGTTTAAGCAGCATGCCCAAGATATAAGGAAGCTCGTTGCGACGAAGGGATTTGATACGGATGAACTTACCACGCACATTGAAGCAGTATCAGAAGTACGGTCACAGATTAATGAGATGCTCTCGGAACTCGAGGAAAGCATTAAAAGGCCAGCAGCTTCGAGTCAGTCGGATAGTAAATCAGAGTTTAATTTTAGCTTCTAGGGTTTTGAAGTACAGGATAATATAGAAAAAGCCCCGCAAACGCGGGGCTTTTTGGAAATCCGTGTTATCGGTGACCTCGCAGTGACCATTCGTGTTAACAGTTATCCACTTGTTTGTTAGCCATTTTCCTGGTACTATATATTCACATAGTTCTTTTGAGGGACACGAACCATGCTTTCCGTGAACCGAAAATCGATGTGTTGTTTTAGCGACTCTGTGCAATGAGCCCATTTTTTTGGGCTCATTTTGATTTTTGCCACAAAAATCATCCGCCGCGTTGCGGGTGCCACGGAGCCGAACCCCGCCCTACTCCAACCATTTCAAAAATTAAACCTTAGAACTTAATTTACTTACTCACTTACTAAC
>JACQSD010000081.1 GCA_016206165.1 Candidatus Uhrbacteria bacterium | reverse complement strand
TACTCGAGTGAAGATCTGCTCCGAAAAACAGCACACCACCAACGACAATAAAAAAAGAGAGAGAAACAGCAAGCCCGCCAGTGAGTGGAGTTGCTCTCTCGTGAATTTTTCGGTCTCGATCGACTTCGGGATGATCAACCACCCCAAAGCGCAGAGCACATGCACGCACGCATGGCACAAGCACTGCCGTCAGCCCCGCCGCAGAAAGAAAGGAGAAGAAAAAAACGCTCATAGCACTGATGCTTTTTCGACACGAATAGCGCCACCCGCATCAAGATGCACAATATCGCGCCTTCCAATTGCTCCTTCAAGTAATGCATGTGCAAGCGCATCATCAACCCGCTCTTGAATCGCACGCCGGAGTGGCCGAGCCCCAAAGACAGGGTCAAACCCGGCGCGTGCAAGCTCCTGAACTGCTGCATCGGTCGCCTCGAGATGAATCCCCTTCTCTTCAAGGCGTTTCGCAACTTTTTTGAGCAGCAACTTCGTGATCGCAACAATCTCTTCGAATGCGAGTGGTGTAAAGACAACAATCGCATCAAAGCGGTTTAAAAATTCTGGTCGGAAATGATTGCGAAGCTCGGTATTCATCAATTGTTCTTTGATGCTCTCTACGGTTGATCCTTGCTGCACTGCGTCTTGAATAAACTGCGTCCCTGCATTTGATGTCCCAATGATAATCGTATTTGTAAAATCAATGGTGCGACCAGTGGTATCGGTGAGGCGGCCATCATCCATAACCTGAAGAAAAAGATTCAAAATGTCGGGATGCGCTTTTTCAATTTCATCCAAAAGAACGAGTGCAAATGGGCGCTTCCGTACTGCTTCTGTTAAAAAGCCGCCCTCTCCCCCGCCCGTGTAACCAACCGGGGCGCCGATGAGCCGATTCACTGCATCTTTCCCCTGATACTCCGACATATCAAGGCGAATCATGTTTTCTTCACTCCCAAAATAAATATCCGCCACTGTTTTTGCGAGTTCTGTTTTCCCCACACCGGTCGGACCCAAAAAGAGAAAATTTGCGATTGGGCGTTTCGTATCACGGAGTTCCGCACGTGCACGGCGAAGCGCCTTTGCCACAAGCTTCACTGCCTCATCTTGCCCCACAATGCGCTCGTGCAAGCGATCCTCAAGATTCAGCAGTTTTTCTTTCTCCGTTGCCGTCACTTGCGTCACTGGTATATTTGTTTTCTCTGCAACAATCATCGCAATATCTTCTGCGGCGACGATTGCTTGCTTCCCTTTGTGTTCATGCACATATGCGGCAACTTCTTCAATGAGTTTAATTGCCTTATCGGGAAGAAATCGATCCTGAATATACTGCTTTGCCAATGTCGCTGTTTTCAAGAGCGCGTCGTAAGAAAAGAATACGCCATACCGATATTCAAGCCCGCCAACTTTTGCCTCAAGCACGAGCACTGTTTGGTCAACATCCATTTCTGGCACAGGAACTTTTTGAAATACGGTCGCGAGCGCGCTATTCCGCTCAAGATATTTTGTATAGTCTTGAGGAGTCGTCGCACCAATCGCGAGAAATAATCCTTGCGCTAGTCCATCTGCAAGGACCTGCGACAAATCAAACGTTTCGCCCCCCTCGGTCGTGATCCCAACGAGATTTTGGATGTTGTCAAGAAAAAGAACGACATTCCCCGCACGCACAATCTCATGCATGATGCGGTACATCCGCTCTTCAAGTTCACCCATCGCAGAGGCGCCAGACAGGAGTGCTGGGATCGACAAACTGACGAGGCGTTTATCCACGAGCGCGGTCGGGATCTCTTCGGTGATCATCCGTTCAGCGATACCTTCAACAACTTTCGTTTTTCCAGCTCCCGGGGGCCCTACAAGAATCACACTCGTACGGCCCCCTTCAAGCACTCGCAGGATCGCATCGATCTCGCGATCACGGCCCACGCATGGCGCGAGTGCCCCCGCTTTTGCGAGCTGCGTTAAATCATGGCTATAGAGATCAAGGAACGGCGTCGCAACCGCAGTCATCGCGCGGTCCATTGGCCCCTTTGGGCGACGCGCTGCTTTCCCACGAAAACGCCGCATGCGACTTCGCAAAAGCTCATTCGTGTGAAACCAATGCGCAATGCTCTGCAGTTTTTTTGTGTCGATCGCGAAGGTGTCAAAAAGCTCAACGACAGGCGACGTAATTTGCGACAGCGCAATAAGAAATTCGGGTATGTCGACGTGGCGACGCCGCTCCTCATACGTCGCTGCGTATGCAGCAAGAAATATTGTACGAAGTTCCGTATCACAATCGGGCGAGGCCTCGCCCTGTTCGTGTCGAGAAAGAATTTTGCCTACTCCGTCAACAAAACGCTTCCCATCAATCTCGAGCCGCCCAAACACACCCATCGTCAATTTGTCTTGAAGGAGGGCCGCGAGAAAATGTTCAGGGGTTACCGTGCGATGTTTGAGCCGCACGGCGATCTTCCATGCACGGTGGAGTGCGGTACGGGCGCGCGGAGTCATTGTATCGGTGACAGCGACGCGCTTTGTTTTGTCAATCATATCCACGTTGTCAACCGTACTTGATTCTTCACTCTGTACATCACTCCCAAATCGACGCCGGTGCACCGCACGGCCACCATGAACATCCTGCACAAAACGATAAAAAAGATATGCGTCAAAAAAAAGTGCCGCCCAGAATATGAGTTTCCAGAAACCATTTGTTGGCTCAAGAAGAATGGAGAGATGCGTAATGTCACCACGAAGAATCAAGAGGAGGCTCACGAGACCAGTCAATCCAAAAAGAAAAAAAACTCCAACGATCACCCGTTGGAGCGCCGCAACCACTGCTGCTGCGCGCATGCTCACCGCATCAAATCGGTACGCAAAATACACAAACATGCCCCCGATCCATGCGCCAGTGCCAATGCCGTGGCACGCGGTGCATGCACCGCGGCGGAGGAAACCAGATCCCGAACAAATTGCGCATGACTGAACATTCATGATGTGAGAAATACGGTAATAAATCCAAACGCTGCGCCTATTGGCCACACAAGATAGGCAAGCACGAGTGCACAAATAATGAAAACCCAAAGAAAAAAGAGGAACGACCGAACAAGGAGAATCAACACGCGGAACACAAAACTAATGCTGCGCCCCTGCCAATCCGATTGCCCGTACATCGGCACAAAAAGATTCGCAATCCAAATACGAATGCCAATTGCCGACTCGCGCGCCTGTACTGAATTCCCCGCCCATCGGAGGACATCAACAAACCCACGGGTGTACCACCACACAGGAAAATAGAGAAAATCGAGAATGATATTTTTGAAAAAGAGTTGAAAGAACATCTAGGTTAAATGAGTAAAGTCAGCGAGGTCAGCAAAGACAACTGATACCCTGTCTTCACTGATACACTGTCTTTACTCGACAACGATCCCTTTCCCTTTCGCTTCCGGATCATCGGGGAGCGCGGTGGTCAATGCACTTTGTGTGAAATGGAGCTTGCCTTGTGTCACTCCATCAACTGCATCAAAAGTCATTTCTGGAATGAGCGTCACTGTTGTCTTTCCGTGCTCGGGAAGCGGAACGAAGCGCACTTCAAATTGTGTCTCGATTTTTTCGACCGTCGTTGGCATACGATTCAACGTCCAGCGCACTTCGCGTGTCATGGAATCATACTTCATTTCCCCAGCGCTCACGACAGTCTTCCCAGTCCACTCGACAAAGAGCGGAAGCGTCGTACGAACCTCAATTGAACGAAGTTCGTGGAGATGATTGGTCACTCGTATAAACGCGCGATAGGTTGTCGGCTCGCCGACGCGTGGTGGGAGCGGTCCCGAACCATAGGGAATATTATCTTCGCTAAAATAACGGAGCTCGGAGCGAAACGCTGCATCCGTATTCACTGCGAGATGCACTGGCTCCATAGTCGTCACGACATCCTTGAGCGTCTTTCCAAATTTGGTAATGAGCGCCGTTCCTTCAATACTGATACGCGCATCCTTCGCAGCACCCTTCAATGCTTCGTCGCCTGGCGCGCGCAATCGTACAGTGAACGTGAGCGCCCCGGTTGCCTTTGCTTTCACAAGCGCGAGTGCAGGCAGCTCACGTTTTGTCCAACGGATTTCTCCATTCTTTACGACTCCCTTCCGCGCATCCTTGAATGTCGTCCAATCAATGGCATCGCCAGTCATCGCAACACGAATTTCCACATTCTCTGCTGGAACTTTCCCACGATTCTCATAACTCACAGTTGTCGTGATTGTATCATCCCAGCGAATCGCTCCTTCTCCAGAAATGCCATTTGCGGCAAGTCGTGTGACGAATCCACCAGCAACAACCTCAACTGTCATTTCTGTTTCCGATTGCATAAAAAATGACTCCGTCACACGCAATCCCACAGCAGCACGAAACGTGGCGACTGCGGTCACGAGTGGCGCTCCAGGACCCCCATCCGCAGGTTGCGGAAGTGTGACGGCGAATTGCTGTTTCACGCTATCCGATGGACCAATGACTCCGATAGGAATCATGACGACCGTTGCCTCTGCTGCGGTAACACTCACCTGCTCTGACTTTTCTTCTTCCGCATTCTTTGGGAGGTTGCTCGCGCGCGCTCCACTCGGGAGCGTCACCCGAGCGACCACATTCGTGAGCGGGGTTTCGCTTTGATTCTCAACACGCGCAACATATGTTGCTGCCTCACCGATCACGAGTTGGTCTGGGCCTTCGAGTGTGATCGTGAGTGGCGCGGTGCGGACAATTGTTTGTATGGACGATCGTTCCTCGAGGTTTGAACTAAAATTATCACGCGTGTATGTGAAGAGCGCATTGAGCGTGAGGGGCTCAGCGACCGAGCCAACCGCTGTGCCGACGAGCTGGATACTGCCATGACCGCCCGTCTCGATGCGCCCGAGCGACCACACCATTCCATTTTTCGAACTCTTCGGTTCCGCATGATCAAGAGTAAAGCCGGCAGATGCTTGCACGCGGATTTCTGCATCGTTCAATGCAACGCGTTCATCATTCACATACGTGATGATATAGGTTGTCTTCGCTCCGCTCACTGCTTCCTTTGGGCCCTCCATGAGGAGCCGCACTGTTCTGCCTGTTGCTTCACGTGTGCGTGGTGCAAAATAATAAAAACTAATTGCTGATGCCCCGGCGATGAGAAGGAAAATGACAATGACACCCCAAAGCAGCGGGTGAATAAAATATCGCCCTCGACGCTCAAAATGCGAAAGATCTGGGACAGATCCATCGGTATCCTTATAAATATTCATGAGCGCCTCCTCCATTGGATTCACGGGGCGTGAGTTTTTTTGTTTTCGTGCCATAGTTTAATTTATTCTGAAATAGTCAATCGATGGTAGCCGCAACCTTTAGGTTGCGTAGTGGAACGCAGGCTAAAGCCTGCGACTACCACCTTCTTCAAGAAACACTATTTTCAAGTTATTTTTTCCAAACCGCACCAAACCACAAATCGTCGGTGAAGTTTTCGGAGAATTGAATTGTTGATGGTGATGTTGTCGCGGTCATCGGATACCGCCATGCCACTTCCCATGCCGGAGGAGCGGTAATGGTGCTTGTGAATGTACCCGTAACCCCTGGCTGTCGTACGACGGCAAGATCATACGGAATAAATATGGCGTCTTCGCGGACCGCGCGCACGAGTGATTCGATGAATCCTGATTCTTGTGCCTCGGGAGCGATCCGGAATGGAAGCACGTAGCGAATCCCTGCGCTCGAGCGCTCGGCAGCACGAGTGTTTAGCCAATTCCCAAATACAGTATGTGCTCCTTCCTCATATATGTCAGTTCCGGTTCTTTGATCACGCTCACGCTGCGTTTCAATTTGCATAAAATCACGGTCAAGCTCGAGGACAACATCGGACTTCGCAAGACGCTCTGATCGTTCCTTCGGTGGTTGCGAAAATCCCCACGCATCAATCAATCTACTTCCGAAAGGCGTATAGAGACGAACATAATCATCATTCTCGTGTCCAGTGAGTGAGTCTCCTTTCGTTCCATGATGGGTGCGATCAATCGTCACCGTGGCAATTGCGGTGCCGTCTGCCTGAATAAAGAGTGCATGGTTCAACGCATTCTCCATGACTCCATCACTTTTCCCTCCACCAAGATTTGTGTGGATGACACGGAGATAATCGCGTGCATCGCGTTTCTGCCCTCCCGCCCAGTTGAGTGCGTCGATATGCTGCTCGAGTTGGGTAGTCGTACTCATGAGAAGAATTTCGCGTCGCTCAAGCGCCATCGAAAACGCGCTCGTGAGTTCCATCTGCTCTGCGCGCGAGAGATGTGCAAGTCGCGTACGGAGCACATCCGCAATCTCGCCGAGGATCCGCTTCGGCTGCTGTCGATTTTCATTCACGCGTTCTTGTTCGATTGCGCGTTCGATCGTTGTCAATACAGTGTCCGCGGCGAGTGGTGGGCCGCCGCGTGGTAATGGAAGCGGCCCAAGAACACGCATCACATCCTCGAGCACTGTGCCGTTCACCGCGATCACGCCGTCCACCGTTGGCTGCCCTGACTTATCCCAAAACCACAGTATCTTCATGGCGCTCGTTTTCCAATCAGGCCACCAATTTGCATCTTGAAATTGCCACCGCTCGTTAATAAGACGTAATGGACCTGGGGAAGCAACCTGCACAGAAAGATTCCCTTTGATGCCATAGGAACCCTCCGCAGGAATACGAAAGGATTCAATGATGCCATTGCGCACATCGAGCACTCCATAACTTCCAAGAAACCCCCCTGTTGCACGCATTTCATGGGGATTTTGAAAAAGAATGAGATAACGGCGTGGCTGGTCAAATCCACTTGCCACATCAAGAAGTTCAGAGACATGGGCAATGTGATTGAGGAGATCGAGTGTTGGTTCGATCATATCGCGCGAACCTTGCATTGCCTGCGCGAATGACAACGGAACGAAAGAGCTTTTCGCGACAACGCGTGCATCATTGGCAATGGCATGGGCATAATCGCTCAGCCTTCGCAATGTGGACGCATGATGATGGAAGAAAAGAAGCGGTTCTTGTGGAGACGATGTTGCAATTGCAGTGATTGTATCCACCATCGCACGGCTCGCCTCTCGCGCAGTGTGAATAAGATTTTCCCCACTCCGAATACCAGGAATGACCCCAAGGACACGACGTGCGATCACGGGAATTCCATCGACGGATTGCTCAAGCGCTGCCAATTTTTTTTCAACGCGTGCGGCAATGGCGGACGCCGTATCCCATTGCCCGCTCTGTAACGCGCCACTCAACGCGCGAATATCGATGGCAAGGGTCTCCTTCCCATGAAGGAATAAACGTTGCACTTCCGTCATGCGCCCGAGTGCATCAAGAACACCGATCGGAGCAATGAGGACGAATGCGACAAGGACAAAGACCACAAGGCGACGTCCTTGAGAGACGATCAAAAGCGGGATACGCGGAGACGGAATATATGCTTGGAGGAGATGAAAAATCCACGGAAGACGAGTGATCTTCAGGATATCCCCTATTGCAGTGTCGGCAAGCGCATTCTTGAATCTTGACGCACTGTGCAATATCTCGCCCGTAGATACGGGTTCGTGCTTATCTCGTAGAACGCCACTCTCATGAACAAAGTCAACTCGCGGAGGCGTGTGTGTCACCGGTTGAAAAAAACGTGATGGGGAGCTCTGCTCATGTTTTGGTGCATGTTCGCTCGGCTCGTGCGGAGACACGGGAACTTCTGTATGACGCAAACTAATGACGTATGGAGAACGCCCGCGACTTTTCAAAAATGGAAATTTTTTTCTTTGTCGTGGCTGTGGCATGATGCGAAATGCCCCCTTGAAGGAAACACCATCAAAGGGGGCATGTGTCACTATTGCATATATACACTCCGAATGTCCGTTCTAGAATCCACCTGCAGGCCCGAGTGACTGAAAGAGTGGGCCAAGAATCTGTTCGATTGGCATTGCTTCGCTTGGAACTTCAACCGTGAACGACTTCCCATAATCCTTACCAGTGAACTCGAAGCTCCCTCCAATCTTTACCGTCATCCCTTCTTCCGTCACGGATACATCCTCTGGTGTAAACGTCACTTTATACAAGAGGTTGTCCTTCCGACCAATCCAGAGTTCGCCTGTTCCCTTGATTGAAAACTCATCAATTTTTGGGAAGAGTTCTTTTTTCATCTCTGCGATTGCACTATCAGTTGCCACTGCGCTCTGATCTGTTGCTTTTGCCTGTTCGCGGAGCACTTCCTCAAACCACTCCTTCATCAACGCGCGGTAATGCACTTGATCAATCCCAAATTTGTAGTGGTATGTTGATACGCCGTCGAGCGTCGCATTTGGCAAGGAATCCTGTACCACAAGAATCGGATGCTTATCAAGAAGGGTAACAGATGTTTTCGTTACTGCCTTCATGAGGTCCTTCGACTTTTTATATTGATCCTCTGGATTCACCATACTCTTCCCAGACGCGGTCAGTAGCTTCAAAAATTCCTTCGCATCAATCTTAATCCATTGTCCACGAAGACTTGATAAACCAAGTGCATCAAGAATGACGGGTACTTCATCGAGGCGAAGGTAAATCACATCGCCTTTCGCACGTGTCGTTAGATTTGCTTTCATGGAGACGCCGCTCATGGTGACATTGAATTCTGTCGTTCCTTCTGATTGTTCATCGCCTTCTTTTGATTCATCCGCCTTCCCAGACGCCTTCACTTGCAGCGCAACTTCCATTACACCACCTTCCGGAGGAACTTGAAGAAAGGGATACGCTTGCTGGAGTTGCGTACGATTTGCAACCGGTACTTGAAACTTCATTGCAAGATCGACAGATGATGTCATCCGATCAACCTTTGCCATTGCCGCAAACATCTTCTTCACGACATTTGCTGGCGAGTCCTTTTTTGCAAAAAGGAAATACCCGCCTACTCCAGCAAGAAGGAGCACGAGGAGCGCCGCAAGGCCTGTCCAAAGGCCTTTTTGCGACCCTGCATCGGACGATCCACCGTTCGTTTGTTGAGACTGAAG
>JACQSD010000087.1 GCA_016206165.1 Candidatus Uhrbacteria bacterium | reverse complement strand
CCCTTCGACAATGCTCAGGGACTACGATAATTTATCGACGATTCTGTGGCGTCTGTCGCGTTATTTTCTTAGAAAATCGGACGGCGCTGCGGGATTCGTACATTACGATATGTTGGACAAGAAACAAAAGGATAAGATTATTGAGAAGTTTAAGACGCACAAGTCAGACACCGGCTCGCCGCAAGTGCAGATTGCGCTACTCACGTCAGAAATCAAAGAACTCACGCTGCACTTGAAGACGCACAAGAAAGATTTTTCGTCTCGGCGCGGTCTTTTAAAGAAAGTCGGTGAGCGCCGCCGGTTGCTTCGTTATCTTGAGCGCGAAGATCTCAAAGGATTTGAGACGCTTGTGAAAGAATTGAAATTAAAGATTGCAAAACGAGTGTTGACGGAACGCGAGCAATCAGATATTGATGCAAAGCTTGCTGCAGCGGAAGCGGTGGAAGAGGCGGTGTAGTTTTTATACAACATGAAACACGGAGCATGTAACAAGGGTTATATGTTATATGTGTCATGCGTCATGATGTGGTAAAGCATTCGGATCAACGTGTTGGCATTTTTGTCGACACACAGAACATGTATCACTCTGCGCGGAATTTGCACGGAGGGCGCTTGAATTTCAAAGCGGTATTGGAAGCCGCGCTCGCTGGCAGAAAACTCATCCACGCGATCGCGTATGTGATCGCCGCGGAGGCGCAAGAAGAGGAATCATTTTTTGATGCGTTGAACAAGAGCGGCTTTGCGGTGAAGATGAAGGATATCCAAACGTTTGCCGGCGGGGCGAAGAAGGCAGATTGGGATGTGGGGCTTGCGATTGATGCGGTGAAGTTCGCGGATAAGCTCGATGTTGTGGTGCTCATGTCCGGCGATGGCGATTTTGTTCCGCTCGTCCACTATCTGCAAGAGAATAAAGGTTGTCACGTTGAGGTAGTTTCGTTCCGGAAGACCACGTCACAGAAGTTAGTGGAAGTTGCGGATGACTTTACTGATCTTGGAGAGAATACATCGCAGTTTATTCGCGTAGCAGGAAAAATTGGTAAGAGAAATTAAGTATTGAGGTGTCGGTGTTCGTTCGTCTTGAGACACTCTGAGCTTCCCGATTGGGAAAGGCAGGAGTTTCACGATGAAGGGACTTCACGATACCTCTTCATCCATGGCGATTCAAAAATTTTCGACCGAATGGGGTGGCCGCGAACTCACGATTGAGACGGGCCGCCTCGCCAAACAAACGAACGGGTCATGCACGGTGCAATATGGGGGCACGGTTGTTTTAGCAACCGCAGTGATCTCAAAATCACTCCGCGAGGGTATTGATTATTTTCCTTTGATGGTCGACTTTGAGGAGAAGTTGTACGCTGCAGGAAAGATCAAAGGATCGCGCTTTATCAAACGTGAGACCCGCCCATCCGACGATGCCATTCTCACTGCGCGCTTGATTGATCGCTCACTCCGCCCGCTTTTTGATGAGCGAATTCGGAACGACGTGCAGGTCATTTTAACAACGCTTTCCTTCGATACCGAAAACGATGTTGATATTGTTTCGCTTGTTGCTGCGTCTGCTGCACTTGCGATCTCCGACATTCCATGGGATGGGCCGATCGCTGGGGTCCGCGTCGGGCAAATTCCATCGGACGATGGAACAAAGAAAGAATGGGTATTGAACCCCACGTATGATGCACGCGCAAAGAGCGTGCTCGACCTTGTCGTTGCAGGAACACCAGAGAAGGTGTTGATGATCGAAGCGGGAGCGCATGAAGTGGACGAGCCATCGATGGTTGAGGCGATTCGTTTTGGGCAAAAGCACATGCGTTCAGTGCTCGATTTAATTCTTGAGGTGCAAAAAGCAATGGGTGCACAGAAGCGCGTGATTACCGATGAAGAGGATCCTACAGTGCGAGAGGAGAAGCTCGCATTAAAAAATCTCGTGAACGCATGGGTAGAAGAGCACGTGCGCGCGCATTTGCTTGATGGAAAGAAACTCTCGAAGACCGAACGGAAGGAAGCGCTCGAAGTATTAAAAACAAGTCTCGAATTGTATCTCCAAGAGAATAGCATCGGGAAAGATAAACGAAAAACCGCATTTGGATTTTTTGAGAAAGCAGTGGAACGTGAGGTCACTCGTGCAATTCTCGAAGAGGGAAAGCGCGTTGATGGCCGGGCACTCGATGAAATTCGGCCACTTGGTGTCGAGGTTGGACTTTTACCACGGACGCATGGTTCGGCAGTATTTTCCCGTGGCGATACGCAGGTGCTGTCGGTCGTGACGCTCGGTTCTCCATCCGATGAACAAATTATCGAGGGGCTTGAGGATGAAGAGAAGAAGCGGTACATGCACCACTACAATTTTCCTCCGTATTCTGTTGGCGAGGTCTCTCCGCTTCGTGGGGCAGGGCGCCGCGAAGTCGGGCATGGCATGCTTGCCGAGAAAGCGCTTGTCCCAATGTTGCCGAACAAAGAAACATTCCCATACGTCGTTCGCGTCGTTTCTGAAGTGCTTTCATCGAATGGATCGTCATCGATGGGTTCGACCTGTGGTTCGAGTCTTGCGCTCATGGATGCCGGTGTGCCGATTAAGAAGCCGGTTGCCGGTATTGCGATGGGGCTTGCATCGGATGGCACTGGGAAATGGAAAGTGATTACTGACTTGCAAGATTTGGAAGATGGGCGTGGTGGCATGGATTTCAAGATTGCAGGCACTGCCGATGGAATCACCGCGATTCAGTTAGATACCAAAACCTCTGGGCTCGCCATGGAGATTGTCGAGCAGACGTTTACACAAGGGCGTGATGCGCGGTTGAGAATTTTGGAAGCGATGGCAGCGGTCATTCCTGCGCCGCGACCAGAACTATCGCAGTATGCGCCGCGGATTATCACGCTCCGCATTAAGCCGGATATGATTCGTGTTGTCATTGGCCCAGGAGGCAAGATGATTAATGAAATTATTGATAAGACTGGTGTTGATATGGACATTGAAGATGATGGCTTGGTCTTTATTACCTCGACGAATGCAGAGAAGGCGCAAGAGGCAGTGGAGTGGGTGAAGCGATTGACGCGCGAGGTTGTCGTTGGAGAAATTTTTGAAGGGAAGGTGACACGGATCATGGAGTTCGGTGCGTTTGTGGAGATTCTTCCACGCCAAGAAGGGCTCGTCCATATTTCCGAGTTGGCACCATATCGCGTGAATCGCGTGGAAGATATTGTGAAGATCGGACAGACCATTCCGGTGAAAGTCATTGAGATTGATGATATGGGCCGGACGAATTTGTCGTTAAAGCAAACAGACTATAAGGATTATCCACCAGCGCCAACCGGCGGCGAACAGGCGCCACATGGCGGATTTGGCGGTGGCCGGCCTCCGCGCCGTGGATTTGGCGGGAATGGTGGTGGACATGGCGGGCCGCGACGGCCGAGATTTTAGAAGGCTTGCGGATAATGCGGAGAGTATTTAAAAACTCCCTCGAAGATCTCGCGGGAGTTTTTGTTACTTGCGGAAAATCGAACCTCATCCTATCCTTCTCCTAGAAGGAGAAGGGAATCTTATGACGAAGCAACTACTGAAACAACTTCAACAACTACCAGCAACGCCTGGCGTCTATCAATTTTATGATAGCGGTAGGAAACTTTTGTATATTGGGAAAGCGTCGATTCTGAAGAGTCGCGTGGCATCGTACTTTAGAAGCGAAGCCGCGCTGAGCGCGGCGAAGCAGGAGCTCGTGCGACAAATCCATCGCCTCAAGTATATCGAGACGACATCGGAGATTGAGGCTTTATTACTCGAAGCCTCTCTCATTAAGCAGTATCACCCACCCTTCAACGTCCTCATGCGTGATGATAAGTCGTACGTCTATATCAAAGTTTCAACGGAAGAAGAATGGCCTCGTGTGCTCGCGACACGAAAGCTTGATAAAGCAGGAACATATTTTGGTCCATTCACATCAAGTAATGCGGTGCGGGAGACATTGCGGGTGCTGCGGAAGATCATTCCGTATCGGTGCAATAGTCGCCCAATTGCTTCTCGCGTCTGGCAACTAGCGAGCGGCCAGAAGCTAGGAGCTAGTAGCAAAAAAGTGCGGGCGTGTTTGTGGTTTCATTTAGGTCGGTGCCCAGGGACGTGCGTGGGCGCAATTTCGAAAATAGAATATCGGAAAAATATTCGGCGTATCACGTTGTTTCTTGGCGGGAAGATGGATATGTTGCGTCGCGCGCTCAAAAAAGAAATGGGACCGGAGCGTGTGGCGCTCATGGAGAATGTCCTTGCACATACGCGCTTGATTGCGACAGGTGAAAAGTTTGCCTACGATGCAGTTGCACTCGCACGCGTGCTGCATCTTTCAAAACCGCCAGAGCGCATTGAGGGGTATGACATTTCAAACACCTCGGGGCGTGAGGCAACTGGGGCAATGGTCGTATTCAAGAACGGCGAGCCGGAGAAGAGTGAATACAAACGGTTTAAGATCAAGACGGTGCAAGGTGCTGATGATACAAGAATGCTAGCGGAAGTGTTAGCAAGGAGATTGCAACACAGTCTTATAAACTCTAAATTCGAAACTCTAAAT
>JACQSD010000082.1 GCA_016206165.1 Candidatus Uhrbacteria bacterium | reverse complement strand
GCGCGACACAGTATGCATTGCATTCTCTAGGCACAGATGGTTCGAGCGTTGATGCGATGCTCGCACGTGCGGACGGCTGGACAATCCATGAGATACAAGAGGCGGGCATTACATTAAAAAAGGAGACGGCCAACGGTTCCGTTATTGGGGTCGTCTCCGCGAAAATTATCCCAACACCATATATGCTAAGTATCCGTGATACGGAGGCACTTATTCCTCGTACTATAGAAGCTTCGGGAGGTGAATCGAGCAAAGCAATTATTGAACAGAGATTGATGCGATACAGTGATGACCAAAGGCCCTAT
The DNA here is from genome assembly GCA_016206165.1 of Candidatus Uhrbacteria bacterium. Classification (GTDB taxonomy): domain Bacteria; phylum Patescibacteriota; class Patescibacteriia; order JACQSD01; family JACQSD01; genus JACQSD01. Next base: position 1,921 of record JACQSD010000082.1, on the reverse strand, counting down.
ATGTATGCATCGTTTACGGTAAAAGGTATCCCAGTTTCGAGCGTCATTCTTCCGATTGGGAAGCGCATTGTGGTGATTACTGGTATGAATCTTGAAGATCGTCCACAGATTGAGACTGATATTCAGCAGATGGTCGAACCTATCGCAGTATCCTTCGATGGTCATGAATCTCCTGACGTGCACGAATTTACCAATGCATGGGCGATGACCTCGGATGCGCGACGTGCTTGGCCAGATTATCCGATCGTCGAGTTTTCTGTGCCGAATGATTGGGTTGTGGAGGCACAGAATAGTCTGCAGGAGCCGGTGCTCGTCTTTTGGAAAGCACGTTTCGGACGACCCATATCGCTGTCGATCGATAAGATTCATGAGCGTCTTGCACCGCTTCCCACTGCCACACTATTACAGCGTGCAATAGACGAGGTGCGCGCGGCTGCGGAGAAGGGAGATCCACAGTTTATGTATCAAATGCAGGGCATTCGTACCATTGGTACTGTCGATATGTACGAACTCGTTCGCGATGCTCAAATACCGGGAGGTGCTCGAGCTGGGAAGATTGAATACGTTGTGCGTCGTGGTGCATACCTTATCTCATTCTCCTTCGATGCGGATTCTTTCGCAGACGCACTTGCTGTTGCACCACAGTATCGCGCGGCACTCTCCACCCTATCGATCAGTGGGACACCAGAATTGCCTGATCCCGCACTTTCACGGCTCGACAAGCAGCAGCAGTCGATACAATCGGGCGGTGAAGATTCCATGATTGCGCCTCAACCACAGTTGTCAAAAATGATGCAGACGCATCATGGACTTTTGGAAGCGTCCGGAGCAGTTGTTGCGTACAACACGCGACGCCTGAAGAACCAAAAGGAGGAACAATCGCTCAAGGCTGAATTGAAGAAGAAATTGACGGAGCGACTTGCCATTGTTGGTAAAAAACCAGCATGGAATGCAAAACAATGGGAGAAGTTTTATCGACAATATATTTATGGTTACTATTGGGTAGAGGACATCTTCCGATCGCTCGTTGTGTCGAAGATTATACATCCCACGAAGCGTGCTCCAGAATGGCGGCAAGAGAGCGGGTATCAGAAGGAATTCGCGAAGATCTCATGGATTCAGATGCTGGATGCGCGCATTCCAGGAACGAAGCAAATCAAAGGGAATGACCGCGACGGCGATGGACTTCCGGATCTTTTTGAGAAGAATATAGGGACGGATCCAAAAAAGAAGGATACCGATGGCGATGGGTACTCTGATGGCGAGGAGGTACGAGCTGGTCATAATCCTCTCCAACCTGCGGCAAAGAAGAAACCGGTTGTAAAGAAGAAGTCAGCGGTGGAAAAGACCCCCGCAAAGAAGAAGAAATAATATGTACGAAATTGACGGAATACCATTGAGTTTACGGTTGTCATGGTTCTTTCAGCATCTTGATAGAGATGAAATGATTGCTCTTTCTATTGTCGTCTTTCTCTTCATTATTCTTCCGCTCTGGTATGCCGTGCGTTGGTTTTTGCGGCGAAGAGCAATGATGCAGCTTGCGCGTGACCTTGGATGTCGCTACACAAAGAGGCGATATGAGGAAGGGTCATCATGGAGTAATCAACGAAGAAAGAGGTTTAATATTATTGAAGGGACGTGGAGAGGGAAACAAGTACTTATCTATGATATGCGTGAGTGGGATGGAGGCGAAGACATCGAAATGTATACCGTGATTAATGGGAAGAATTATTATGGAATCAATTTTCTGTGGATGTATTTTTCTCGATTGCCAGTGCGCAAGATTCGGCGAGTCCTTAACAATGATCCAACGATTCTCCCAGTGGAAGAAGATAACTATGACTTTGCTGGTGATCAGACGATTCCGGAAGCGCAGACCGCTCTACAGTTGCTAGGGGCAACGCGTGTCGCCGCTAGCGTG
>JACQSD010000078.1 GCA_016206165.1 Candidatus Uhrbacteria bacterium | reverse complement strand
GAAACACATTTGATTCAATGGTGCCTGATGCGTCTTTAAGCCAGATGCCGTAGAGCGCGGAGTGTTCAATGGTTGAGTGTTGAACGGTGAGCGATGTATTCTCTACGCGGATGTTTGCCCACGCAGCGCCGAATGGGTCCTCCCTTCCGCCGTATCGAATGACGGCATGATCAAACGATGATCCATCAGAAATAATTTTGATCATGTCCCAGTCGCCCGGATGCGGTTCGCTCGCAGCTCCGTCCTGATTCGTATCGCCGCCATACGAGTCGTCCTGAAATGAGGTGAAGATGACGGGGGTATCTTCGGTTCCCTTGGCATCGAGTTTTCCGCGAACGAGCAGGGTCGCGCCATTCATGAGTTTAATGATCGTACCCTGTTCAATCGTGAGCGTGGCATCCGATCCGACAATAAACGTCACGCGGGGAATAAGATAGGGGCTGTTCGCTTTGGTGAGGATTTTATTTTGATTGAGCAGCACACCGTTTTTTGCAATAAAGTAATTGATGCTATTTCTTTTTCCCGGCGTGCCCTTGATGGGGTCGCCGTCCGCATTTTTCCCATTTCCAAGGAATCCTTGCCACGTCGCCCAATTTTCCGGATCACTCCCTGGTGCAAGGGGATCGTAGCGCTCCATCGTATAGTAGTAGCTTGGCCCCGCGATTCCGCCGCACCATCCGTGGCATGCGGCGATATCGGGTGTCTGATCGAGGATTGTTCCTCGATATTCGAGCGCGAGCGCTTCACCGGAGTTGAGGAGGCCTGATCCGGAGCCGCTTCCGAATGATGCGGTGGTACTTGCCGCGATATCGGAGATGGTCGTATCGTCGGTGCGCTCTACTATATAGTAGGCGCGCGGCATGAGTGTTCCTGAGAGATTGATATTTGGTTTACTATCCGTGAGCGATCGCAGGCGAATCTCCGAGAGATCAATCGGGTAGTTCGTGGGATTAAAAAGTTCAAGCCATTCATCCTGATCGCGGTTTGCCGATGTCCCTGCCCATGCGATTTCATTGATGATGAGTGGACGTGCGACGATCTCGACACTCTCCGCTGCTTCACTGCTTTCATTTCCATGAATGTCAACCGCTTTTGCACGGAAAGTATAGCGGGTCTCAGACGCAGGAACGGCATAGCGGGTGCTCGTCGCGGTCGTTGTCGCAATCGCAAAATTTTGACATGGGACATTCTGTGATTCGCAGGTGATTACAAAATATTGGAGATCGTCTATTATCCCTGCATTCCACTCAAGCGTCAGTTCCGTTTTTGTCGTGAGGCATCCGATGGAGGAGATCGACTGATTACATTCGGAAATATTGAGGAAGATTGATGGAGGGGTTGAGTCAACGAAAATCGTCCGCACGCTGCTCGATGATTTGTTTTCTCCACGATCCGTCGCAAAAAATTCAATTGTTGTGGTTCCTTGCGGGAGCGTGTCAACCACCAATGACCAATCATTGTTTTGATGTACCGACGTAGTCGCTTGCGAGTACGAATTACTGATTGTCGTTTCCTGCTCCGTCGTTCCCCCGAATAGTACGGTCGTCGTCGAAAAAGTATCGAAATCTCGAGACGGTTCGGTGATAATTGGCGGATTTGGGGGCGTGCGATCTTCTTGCTGATTATCTGGAGCATTCCCATGATTATCCTCTGATCCTGTCGAGGAGCTTCCTTGAGCGCTGTTTTTTTGTGGGTTCGTCAAAGGTTGACTCGGTGGTCCTCCCACCCCCGCGATAGGAAGCAATGGCGAGGTGTTGGAAGATTGAGAAGGTTGATCAATTTTTGAAGGTTTGGGAGGTTGAACCCCGATATATCGGGGTTCAACCTCCCGAGATGGCGGTGAGGGAGGAGTGGATTGTGCGGGTTGAGATATTTGTGGTGTGCGGGAAGGGGATTGTGTTTCTTGAGAGGTTTCAAGAGAAGATTGGTTTCCTTCAGGAGTCGTCGCAATCGGCGTGGTCTCGAGCAGCGGTTCTTCCGGTGGTGGTGAGGAGAATCCGAGAAAATCACCGATCGTACTGATCGCGCTCGCGAAAATTGAAAAGAGCCCTTCCGGGCCCTCCCTCCGAACAAACGCATTATCCGATCTCAGCCGCATCCCCGCGACAAGGTTCGTATACCCAGAAATCGGCTCCGGCTTATGTGCATCATCGTCTTTTCTTAAAGAAAGATGTATGTGTGTTCCTGGATACTCTGGACATGCTATACCTTCAAGTTTCTCACCACTATTACCAACAAATCCAATTTGTTCTCCCTTACTTATTATATCTCCTTCATTAACAGTAATTCTTCCTTGTATGAGATGCGCATAAAGGGAAACAATACTGT
>JACQSD010000077.1 GCA_016206165.1 Candidatus Uhrbacteria bacterium | reverse complement strand
TAATTCTTAATTCGTAATTCCTAAAAAAATTGGCTGTTCCTAGAAGAAACAAGCCAGTACGAGTACTCTAGCACAGACGACGATAACGCACAAGGCCCTATTGACTTTCCATTAAATATAGGCTAAACTAGCATGAACTGTTATGGACTGGTCTCTCTATCAATAATAGGCTCACTCTGAAAGGAATCGGGATTCACGCTCCGCTTCACGCCTCACAAACCCCATGGAAGGAGTACTGCTATGATTCGTCCCAGCATCCTCGTGTTCGTGTGTTTGGTCCTGCCTTTGGTCGCCTGCACTGCCCTCCAGAATGCCGAGGTGGACACCGCGCCCCTCTTCCCCGGCTTCGATGACCCGAGCCTCCGCGCATCGATCCCGCGTGCGGATCCGACGCTGACACCTGCGCTCGAAGACATGGCGCGAGACCTCGCAGCGCGTGAACTCGAACTCCGTGTCGAGCTTCTGTCGTACGAACTCTCGCGCGCGCTCATCGAAGGACGCTCGCCTGCGTTGTCCTTGAGTCCCGCGGCACTCGACGAGGCATTCGCTGCCTTGTTCGAACGGCCGCTCGACCCGAGCTCGCCGATCAAAGCCAGCTGGCTCAAGACCTTTAACGATTCTGTGAGCGACATGAGCATGGGCGAAATCACGCTCGTGCAGACAACGAGCGCGGATCCCGTCTTCGCGAAGCACCCGAGCGCGAAGAAGGAATGGACGGTCGCCCACGTCTTCATTCGCGTGGAGAAAGTCCCGAAGACCGGGGCAAAGAAAATCTTCGGTATCGTCCTCTCCGCTCCGGAACCAAAGGAGGAGGAAGGCTGGACAACGGAGCTCGAAGGCGACGAGGAGGAAATAGCCCCTCCTTCGGAAACATTAACTCCGTTGGGTCAGTAGCATCGCCGACTCACCGTAGCGTAAGGAGAAAACGCCCCGACGTGTGTTCATTCCACGTCCGGGCGTTTTTAATTGCGTGGCTATTGACTTTTTCCATAAAATAGGCTTTAATGTCATGAACTGGATTTGACCGGTCTTCAACAATACAACCAAAAGGAAAGGGCTTTCTGATTCGATCCCACTACCCTGTAACGTGAAAGGGCCTCCCATGCGTACCATCATCATCCTCGTTGTCCTCACCTTCTGCATCGCGGCCCTTCCCGGCTGTGCATCCAGCAAGGCGCTCTCGAGAGAAGAGATGGAGGGGGTCATCGAGAGAGCGATCGAAAGCCAAGTCCGTCTACCCCCAGGCCAGTGGACCAACTACAATGACGTCTACGAGAGGATGATGATCGCCATCATCTTCGAAGAACAACTCGACCTCGCGGGCATCGCACCGCATCGCGTCGATGCGGCCTATCGCGCGATCTTTCCGGAACCCGCGAATCCGGCATCATGGGCCTGGTGTGGATGGATCGGTTCGTTCGCTGATCATGTCCGATGGGCAACCAAAGGATGGGTGGGCGTCATCCCGGGAAACGCCGATGATCCGCTGTTCAAGAAATACAAGGAAAAGGAATGGCGAGTCGCCCACATCTTCCTCGAAATCCGGAGACGGTTCGAGGATGGAACTCAGAAAATCTCCGGTATCGTGGTCTCCGCGCCGGAGCCGAAGACCGAGTTGGATCCTCCACTCGGCCAGTAACACCCCTCCGACCGTTCTCTCCGCCATCGTGCGGAGATGAAACCGAAACGCCCCGACGTGTGTTCATTCCACGTCCGGGGCGTTTTTAATTCTCGTCTCGAGAATTATCCGCCGAGTTTTCAGGTGCCTCTGAACCGAATCCGCCGATGAGGCGGAGGAGGTATTCTCGGTGCTGCGAGAGGCGGATCATATTGATAGGGATACTTCATCGTCCTTCCATCGCATTCTCGAGATGAAGGATGTGCGGCGTGCCAGTGATCGGATGAAACGTAATCGCAATGACATCGCATTGATGCGGCCACGATTCAAGGCGATGCATCTGCAGATAGATGAGCACAGTGCGGACAAACTTTTCTTGTTTCGATCGGTGAACTGCAAGTTCTGGCGCGCCATAGGTATCCGTCTTCCGCGTTTTTACCTCCACAAAAACAAAACGACGCTGTTCGCGTCGCCAGAATGCACTCTTTGGTGCGAGTGCAATAATATCAATCTCCCCCACCTTTTTATACTGCCAATTCCGCGCAATAATCTTGTATCCCTTCTTTTCTAAATACTCTACGGCAATGTTTTCGCCTTCGTTTCCAAACTTCCGCAATCGTGTTGGCATAGCAGTAAGCAGTAAGCGGTAAGTGGTAAGTAATAGGCGGTAAGCTTTTCAAAAATGCTTAGCACTTACTGCTTCGCACATGCCGCTACGGAAGATACTTTGCTTTTTCTTTTTGCTCTCCTTGTGCATGGCGCTCTGCCGGAACTGTTCTAAAAACATAGAGGAGTAATGCAATGAACCAAACGATTGCACCTGCAAGCCACGCGAGATACCAGAGCCGCATGGAGAGGAATGGGAATCGTTCATACGAAAACCAAAATAAGAAAAGTCCAAAGACACCCATGGAGAGCAACACTTGCGATACACGCTGTGCAATCTTTTGTTTCCATTTATCTTTTCTGAAATACGCGATGGCAAATCGTGCAATGATCCCAAGCGCAAGCATCCCCCAAAAAAGCACACGGAGGAGGAGCGCCGATGATTCCAAAAATGGATCGGGGGTGAGCTTGAACCAAAAATCGAGTGTTAATAATGGCTGAATATCAAATCCCATAGTATAGAAGCGGATTTACGCGGATGATGACGCAGAAAGACGCTGATTCTTAGAGCGTGCTTTATCGTATACCCTCCGTACAATTTCTAATTTTTGAGAACCGAAATTAATAAGAAGTCCTACTTTGTATTGCGACCCTTGGAGATATAACCAAAATTGTCTTTTATCTTGATAAAGAATAAACGGTTTACATTTCACCTCAACAAGAACTGCTTTATTCACTATCTTATCTGGTCTATATGTCCCAACTTTCCGACCACCATAATACACATCGATCGTCACTTGATCTTCAACTTGAAGACCCCTCTTCTCCATTGCTACGGTAAGTGCACGATCGACAACAGCTTCTTTAAACGCGCCGCCGAATTGTTTCCAAACATCAAAGCATGCACCACGAACCTTATAGGTAATATCCTGATAGAGCAATGGACTCTTTCCCATAGCATCTGCGTTAATCCGCGTTCTCATCTGCGTTTTTCTGCTTCTACTTGCTGAGGATAAGTCCGTAATGATAAACTCCAGCAGCGAACTCTTCCTGGAATTCGAGGCCAGCGGCTTGCGCGGCCTGCTTCACGGTGATTGGCGCCACGCGCTGACTTGGCGGAGGCGCAAAGACAGTGCCGCCCGATGGTTTCCATTCAATGACAAGGATCCGCGTTTGTGGTTTCAAAAGCCGCGCTGCCTCTCGCAATATATCAGCATACTTCGTATTTTGAAACAAGAGGTTGATAATGAGCACAGCGTCGAGGCTTGCTTCCGGAATTTTCGTTGCACCAACAACTTCAATGTTTGATTGCACGGTTTTGATATTCGTAAATCCATCACTCCGCGCCTTACTCGCAAGTGCCGAGAGGACTGGTTCAAGAATATCAACGGCATAGATCACTCCTTTCTCGCCAACAAGCCGCGCAGTGGGAAAAACAAAATGCCCTGCGCCACCGCACCCAAAATCCGCGATCATGGATCCTTGTGCAATACCAAAACGCTCGAGAATTCCTGTTGCGTCCAATAAATTTGTTCCTCCAGAGATCATGACCATAATGATAGAGGCAGATACACGCAGATCAATACGCGGATTAGCGCCGATTATTATTCTGCGTATTTCTGCGTCATCATCCGCGTAAATCAGCTTCTATAAGAAGATGTTCATTAGTATATCATCCTCGACTCTTGCTGTCACTCAAACGACGAATCGGTGCAAACGAACGCCGATGCTCTGGACATAATCCATGAGCCCGAAGCATGCGCTGATGCTGTGCGGTGCCATATCCCTTATGCTCATCAAACCCATAGTGCGGATATTGCTCGTGCAACTTTCGCATCATGCGATCGCGCGTGACTTTCGCGATAATAGATGCAGCAGCAATCGAAAACACGCGACCATCGCCATCAGGAACCGACGTATATGGTATTGCCAACTCACGAACGCGGATGACATCAACGAGCACGTGTGCAGGTTTGGTCGCAAGCGCGGTGACCGCCCGAACAATCGCCTCCCGATTTGCACGACCAATCCCAACCACATCTATCCGCGCGACATGAACCACCCCAACACTCCACACAATCCCACTTGCGATCAACCGTTCATACAGCTCCTCCCGCTCTTTTTCTGACACTGTTTTGGAATCCCGTATTCGTGAAAATTCGTTCCGACGTTTCATTCGCGCAAATTCGTGCGGAGCAGTAATCATCACCGCACCTGCCACAATCGGCCCCGCAAACGCACCCCGTCCGACTTCGTCAACACCAGCGACAAGCTGCACTCCCTTCTTCCACAATGATTGTTCAACCTTCAACGTCGGAAAAAGCATACTGCAGTTATTCCTTGATAAAGAGGTTGTGAAAAATCAATGAGATGCGATGGTTTGGAGCAAACGACGAGCGACGTGTAGTGAAGCTACACGGAGCGAGGAGTGCTGCGAAAACCGAGCCCGAAGGGTCACGACGCCGAACAACTGGCTGTGCCAGGGTTCGGGCGTCGGGACAGCTCGTGATTTTTCACGACCTCAAGCGCACATATCCCAAATAAACCGAAACCATGTTTTATAACTCTCCGCGAGTTCTTTATTGCGCATGACAAAAATTGTCACTTGCTCCCCAACATTACCAATACCAACACTCACAAAGGTAACGACATAGTCAGAAAAGATATCGACAACCCCGGGCGTCTCATACCCTTTCGGGAGCATACGATAATGCCCCTTTGTGTCTTCAAGCGCTTCGGGGAGCAGTGTTGCGACGCGTGGATCGAATAATACTTTATGTGGGATGGTTTTCTCGAATTTTTTTACATACGCATCACGAAATGATTGGTCGATTTGTGGGCTACGCCAAAGTCCCTTCGCGCCCAAGAAAAAAGCTTCATCGGCAACGCGGAGTAAATCGCGGCGATAATTTTTATATCCTTCAATTCCTTTATAGATATAGGCAGACTCCGTACTGGGTTCTGATGCAAATATCTTCCGCAATTGAGGGAGTACAGCCATGAGTTGCCGTTCTTCTGACTTCACGATTTCCAACAATTTGTCTGGGTGTACAGCCTGGTAACGATTTTCTCCCTTTTGGAAAATAGGGGACACGAGGCCCTTTTCAACAAGGCGGTTGAGCGAGTCGTAAACATTCCGCCGATGGATGTTTGCCTTGGTCGAAATCTCGACAACACTGGTTTCTCCTGTGGACAACATGGTCTCATAGATTTTTGCTTCATTTGGAGAAAGACCGAGGCGTTCAAAAATTTCGCTATACATAAAGGTTATTGTTCATTTTTAATGGTGATAGTGATTACCACGTGGTGTTATTGGCCACTCAATGATAATACTCTATCATACCTATACAGGTCAAGAAATTCCTGAAGTTCCTGAATTAACAATTATTCAGACTCCGTCACATAATGCTATGGATACCGTAAGTTTCACCATCATTGCAATCGTCTCCGCTTTTTTTGGAGCGATCGCAACAGTCCTCGCGCGGGTACTCCTCAAAGAACTGCAATCAAAGGATATCCTTGCGATTAACTTTTTCACGATGGGGGCAGTGCTCTTACTCCTCTCCCCACTCTTTTATCATTTTGAACCAACGCCGATCGTCATGGCGCTCATCATTATCATTGCGTTCATTGATACTGCAGCGAATTATTTCTTATTCAAAACATTTGAAAAAACTGATGCGAGCGTTGCCTCACCACTCCTTTCGCTTGCCCCCGCATTTACATTCTTCTTTAGTTGGATTTTTTTGAGTGACATCACGAATATCCGTTCGTTTGTATTCTCAATCGCGATCATGGTGCTCATTATTATTTTTTCTATTGATTTTTCAAATTTTTCTGTATTCAAACAAGCCACATTGTGGCCGGCAGTACTTTCGTCAATCCTCTTCGGTGTTTCTGCGATTCCTTCGAAATATCTTTTAAGTACTCTGCACGCGATCAATGCACCGACGCTCTACATGTTTCGTGCTGGCTTCATTGCCATTTTTGCTGTGCTGCTCTTTCGTTTCACGATCACAAATATTTCTATCACTCAATATCGCGTCATCTTCTTTCGCGGATTAATTGTCATTGCCCAATGGATTCTGTTATACTATGCACTGTCACGGGGAAACGCCGGAGTCACGATTACACTCGGTAATATCACTCCAGTATTTGTCTTTTTCTTCAGCACCCTGTTCCTCCGAGAAAAACCAACAATGAAAAAATTTACTGCGGCAATACTTGTACTCGTTCTTTCGTTACTCATCTAACGTATGGTCAGAAAAAAGATACTCCTCCTTTTCTGTGGGGGGACGATATCGATGCACAAAAATCCAAAAACAAAAGCGCTCGAGATCGCGAATACGACCGAGCAGCTTTTTCAATTGGAGCCGCGCGTCGGGGAAATTTGTGATATTGACTCTGTGTTCATTGACAATATTGATAGCACGAATGTCGATCACACGCATTGGGAAAAACTCGTCGATGCGATTACGAAACGGTATGCGGCATTCGATGGATTTGTCGTAACGATGGGAACGAATACAATGGCGTATTGTTCTGCCGCACTCTCGTTTGCATTACAAGGTATTGGGAAGCCAGTCGTATTGACCGGTGCACAAATCCCTGCTGAATCATTGTCGACTGATGCGCGCAATAATTTTATTAATGCGTTACGCCTTGCGACGATGAGTGCTGCAGGCGTCTTCGTTGTCTTTGGAAGTAAAATTATTCGTGGATGCCGCGCGAAAAAGGTGAGTGAATCAGAGCTCGATGCTTTTAAAACATTTAATCAAAAGGATTTTGGTGAAATTGGTGTTGGAATGCTTTTTAACTTTAAACAGCCACGCCACAACGAACCGCTCGTCGCAAAAAACGGTTTTGATGATCGTGTCGTCTGCCTCACCCTCATCCCTGGATTACGTCCGAACGTCATTGAACAGCTCATTGATTCTGGAACGCGCGGGATTATCCTGCGTGCGTATGGATCGGGCGATATCCCATACGACTTTATCCCTGCGCTTGAATACGCAAAGAAAAAAGAGGTGCCAATTGTCGTAACAACACAATGCCCGGGGGGTGCGACAGTGATGGGTATTAACGATGTGGGCTTAAAGGCGCTCGGCACCGGAGTGATTCAAGCATTTGATATGTGTATGGAGGCGATGAGTACGAAACTCATGTGGCTCCTCGGACAAAAAACACCGTATGAAGATATTAAAGAGCTCATGGAGAAAAATTTTATTGGGGAAGTGGATGTCTCACGAGCAGCGATGATCATGGGAATAGAACAATAACGCTGATCGAAAAGACAAAAATTCCCAGCCCATTTCCTTCATTCTCCCATGTATCAATGTATTAATAC
>JACQSD010000080.1 GCA_016206165.1 Candidatus Uhrbacteria bacterium | reverse complement strand
GCTCCATATCATTCAAGGTGCAGAACTGCCGTATATTATTGCATTGAATAAAGTTGATAAACCTGAAGCAAACATTGAACGCGTGAAGCAACAACTCGCGGAGCAAAAGGTACTCCTTGAGGGGTGGGGTGGGAGTACGCCCGCGATTCCACTCTCCGCAAAAACTGGGGATGGCATTGATGCGTTGCTTGAAATGATCGTGCTTTTTTCCGATCTCCACAAAGAAACATTGACGGCGGTGTATGATACGGACGCCCTTGGAACAATCATTGAGTCACACGTTGATACAGGAGAGGGGCCAGTTGCGACGATGCTCATCCAAGCGGGTGTGTTGAAGCCAAATGCAGTACTTGCTGTTGATGATTTGTTTTATGGAAAGGCACGAGCACTTCGTGATTTTCAAGGGAAAATCATTCGTGCAGGGACACCGGGCATGCCAGTGAAAATTGTCGGATTGAAACTTGCTCCCGCGGTTGGTGATGTTGTTCGTGTGGTACAGGACATGAAAACACTCGACCGAAAGACACGGACACGAGAGATTGAAAAGACGCAACTTGCAACATCAATCACACGCCCACGGAGTGGCGATGAGGAGAAAGGGGTGAAGGTATTGAATCTTATTATCCGCGCCGATGTTGCAGGCTCACTTGAAGCGATCATCTTGGCGCTTGAGCAGCGGTCGCATCCACAGGCGAAGGTGCGTATTGTACAAAAAGGACTGGGAGCAATCACGGAAAGCGATGTGACATTTGCGCAAACAACCGACGCTGCGATTGTAGGATTTAGCGTGGAGCCCACAGAGGCAGCCGCGGAAATGGCGCGCGAGAAGCACATTTCCATGAAGACATATAGAATTATCTATGATCTTCTTAAAGATATTGAAGCAACGCTGACTGCACTTCTTGCACCGCGCGTGGAACATGTGGATGTAGGGAAGGTTCAGGTGCTGAAGATATTTAAACAAGAAAAGAAGGGGCTTGTGGTTGGAGGAAAGATGCTTGATGGCATTGTCCGTACACAGAACTTAGTGACTATACAACGGCAAGGAGAGACGATTGGGAAAGGAGAGCTTATGGAGCTTCGTGTCGGGCAGCAGGTGGTGCATGAAGTGACGAAGGGAGCGGAGTGTGGATTTCGGTTAAAGACCGACGTTCAGGTTCATGAGCACGATGTCCTCCTCGTGTACAAAGAAGAATCACATGCACGGACGTTAGCGGATCGCTAATAGAGCTTCACTAGCTTCGTTAGCTTTGTTAGCTTTTGGATAAAGATAAGCTAACTAGCTAAGCAGCTAACCAGCTAACGCAGCTACCATGAGCCGTCGTATTGACCAAGTGAATGAACTCATTCAACGGGAAGTGGCAGAGTATTTCCGTCGTGATATTGAATTTCCGCGCGATTGTTTTGTAACGGTGACGCGCGTCGAGACACACCCCGATCTCCGAAACGCCAAGATTTTTGTGAGCGTACTCCCGTTTATCAAACATGCGCAAGCGCTCCAGATGCTCACTCGTGCGCGTGGGAGGGTGCAATCGATGCTCAACGGAAAGCTTTTCATGCATCATGTGCCGCAAATTCAATTCGCACTTGATCCGACCGAGGAGCATGCGTCAGCCGTTGAATCAATTCTTGATGATCTGCACCAGAAAGGAGAGGTGTAGAAGGAGTCTGCGTCATTCCACTTCGGAGACCGGGTCTCTGTAATTTTAGAGACCCGGTCTCTTTGATGTATATACCCTTGCCAATTATGTATATATGCGATAGGGTATGTTGATTATGGATTTTCTCTATCAAGCGAAGCACGCGCTTGCGGCAATCGATGGAGCGCGACATATTCTCCTCGTATCGCATCGGAAACCCGATGGCGATACGCTTGGTGCTGCAACCGCAATGATGCAGGTGCTCGATGCGCGGAAGAAATCATACACTGCTTTTTGTGAGGATGCCCCAGGACCCATTTGGTCGTTTCTCCCAAAAATTGAATCATTCATCACCACCGTTGACCGCGCCCCACACAGCGCGATTGATCTTGTCATTTTTTTTGATGCAAGTGATATTCCGTATTCTGGGTTTGATCGGCATCTTGGCGTATTTGCAAAACGACCAATGCTTCTTCAATTTGATCATCACCGCACAAATCTTTATTTTGCGGATGTGAATGTTGTCCTCCCTGAAGCAGCATCAACAACCGAGGTTCTTTGGAGATTTTTTGAAGCGTGCAACATTGCGATCGATCGGAATATTGCCACCTGCCTCCTTACTGGTGCGGTAACGGATACCACTGCATTCACGAATCCGGCGACGACAGCAAGTTCGCTCCAATGTGCGGCGGCATGTTTACTCCGCGGCGCTCGATTCCCAGAAGTGTTGCGTGAGACAATGCGGAATAAGGAGCGCGCCGATTTACAACTTTGGGGGAGAATGCTTGCGCGGTTGACAAAAAGCGGGACAGTGGATTGCGCGGTCACTGTGGTGACGCGGCGCGATGTGGAGGAATTTGGTTCTGATGAGGAATCGCTTGAAGGCATCGCAAATTTTTTGAATAATCTTGGTGAAACAAAAGCCGTCCTCATTGTGAAAGAATTGGACGGCGGCAAAATTAAAGGAAGTTTTCGAACGACGCGAAGTGATGTCGATGTGGGGAAGCTCGCGCTTGCATTTGGTGGTGGGGGACACCGGAAGGCTGCGGGGTTTACGATTGAAGGAAAACTCGTCGAGACGGAAGAGGGTTGGAAGATTGAATGATATCGAAACTCTAAATACTAAATCCTAAACAATGCTCAAGTTTTAAATGATCAAAACTTTGTCATTTATAAATTTGGGGTTGTTTCGGATTTAGGATTTTGGTCATTAGGATTTTTTGGGGCGAGTGTTCCCTTTGGCACCCCAAGTAAACACACTTCTTGCCATGGGCGATAGGTTGAACGGAATGTTTGTTCTCGCTTTGTTCCGTCAAGCATGGTCACGATGTAGGTAAATTCCGCACTGATCCCATTGTGCGGTTTTTCTGTGCATTTTTTCTTTCCCGGCTCAAGATCTTCTGTCTCAATAATTTTTGTAGGCGCAGGCTTCTTCAGTCCCCACGTTTTCACTTCGGTTTGTTCTTGCGTGCGCCCATCGTTTGTTCCCCAGAATTCAAAATAGAGATGGTCACCCTCAATGCGTGTTTGGATGAGGATGTACGCAGGGGTGTCGTTTCGGAAACGATAATCTGGTTTTGGTCCATAAATTGTTGCGTCTTTTCCTGGTTTGCCGTTTTCAAGATAGTACGTTACAGAAAATGAATGATTTTGTCGCTCAAGAATTGGAAGTCCACTTGCCATTGTTGCTCGGAAAATCGTTGTTCCAATTTGGCAGAGTCCGCCGCCAAATTCTGGAGTCGTTTTATTTCCCTTAATGACGAGTTCTGGGAGATATCCATTTTTTCCATCAATGTCACCAAGTGCTTTTAAGAGTGAAAATTCTTCTCCCGGTGCAATGATAATGCCGTGGAGCGCCTTTGCGCCCGTACGGATGTTGTGGCGACGGTTCACAGGGCTTCCTGCGAAATTTGAGTGGCCAACACCAAGAAGTTCCTTTATACCAAGTTCATTGACCGCCTCTGTTGCTTGTTTCGGCTCGATGGCTTGAATGACGAGCGCTATCGAATCAATTTTTTCGTCCCGGAGCAGCGCGCTGCGGAGCGCCGCATAGGTTTGTTCTCGATCAATGATATATCCCCGTTGCCCGGATTGAAATTCATTGACGCGGCCATTCGTGAGCGAAAATTTTGCATCACGTGGCTGCACTTCAAGCTTTGGAGCGATTGCGGTGAGGTAACTTTCCACACGCGCGCGATCAAGATCAATGACTGCGCGGCCATCACGTGATGCTGAAGTGAGCCAGGAGCCAATCCGTTCTGGTGTGATCGTATAGGTAAACTCTGTTTTGTTGATCGTTGCCGTGAGTGTGTATGGTGCGCGGTCGATGAATGATCGCGCTTTTGGGAGAAGTGTTTGCACATCCACTTCACGCACCGTTGGAATTTCTGGAATATGTGCAATGGAAATTGGCGCATCAGAAAATTGTTCGAGGTGGCGTGTTGCCTCAACGATTGCGGCAGTGTACGTCAACGTTGTTCCCTCTTTTTCGGGGAGCGCCTCGAGTTTTCCTGATGCGGTGAAGAGGAACGTCGCGTTCACAGCGGGCGTCAGCTTGTGCGCAAAGTTAATGGCGAGCGCATCGCGGAGGCGGTCGGCATCGATCGTGACTGTTGGTGTACGGTCGATCCCACGGATGCGCGCGAAGAGCCGTGCGCGCAATGTTTCAATGAGGCGCGTGGATCGCCCAATGCCGAATGCAGCGAAGATGCTCTCATCTGTATCATAGTGTGCGATGTCATAGGTGAGGTCGAGGTCTTGGGATGCAGTAAACGTGGGAGTGATCGTGAGCGCTTCTCCATTAAGGACAAACGTGAATCCCTTGTCCAAATGTTTTTCGACAACATCATCGAGAATTTTTTTTGCCTCCTCATATGTTCGCCCGCCAATGGATATGCCACCCACGGAAATGCCAGGATAGATTTTCCCGATCATCCATTGTGTATCTGCTTCGAAGAGCAGAATGCTTCCGAGGACTGTACAAACAAAAATGGTCGCTCCGACAAGCGGCCATCGGGAGTGTGGTTTGGGTTGTGGAAGGAGGTTGACGTTGATCATTGTTGTTCTGGAGCTAGAATTTCGTTGAGCATCGTTTTTGCGAAGTTTGTTCGTTCTTCCGTGAGATCCGTATTCGTGAGGAGGGTTAAAGAAAGCACATCACCAACCTTTGTTCCTTTTGGAAGATCACTTTTCTTCCAATGCAACTCCTGGCCATCGTCAGTTTTCAGTACGGCGACGTCACCTTCGAGGCGATCGCATGTTACGGTTTTTGCTGGAAACATACCTAATTACTTTTTACCTCGATTGTCCGTGCCTTGATTGCCTTTGGGAGCGTGATCGTGAGCACACCATTGACCATGGTTGCGTCAATTTGTTCTGCGCGAACGTCGACGGGGAGGATGATGGAACGGGAAAAATTACCCCAGTAGCATTCGCGAATGAGATACGCGGCATCATCGGCTTTCGCGCCATGGCGACGCCCACGGATCGTGAGCATGTCGTCGTTTACACTAATATCAATGTCTTCTGGATTCACGCCAGCGATTGGTGCTTTGACGACAAGGGCTTTCGTGGTCTCGTAAATGTCGACGGCAAGTTGCCCTTCTTCGACGAGCGCAATATCAAAGAGCGCATCATCATTGCTCGTTTGGTCGGCAGTGAGAACGCCCGTGATTGACGTTTCAACACGAACTTCCGGAAGCCCATCCGGGGCCTCGGCAATGACCATCGTTGGGGTTTCTTGATGTGTTACCTTTTTTGCACGGGGCATATTCGTATAGAGATTGTAGCTGCACCCTTTTAGGGTGCGCAGGCTTCCGCCCGAGGCGGATCCGCTTATGGCGGAAAAGCCTGCGGCTACAGTGTATAGTTCGTCTAGTATACAACCGATTGACTTCGTATGCAATTTCTCATATAGTTGCACACACGGCTTGCCCTACGAAGCAGTCGCGTAGTAGGGCCCCATCGTCTATCGGTTAGGACAGCGGGTTTTCAATCCGTTAAGCGGGGTTCGACTCCCCGTGGGGCTATGATACAGAGGGTTCTCAACCGATGTTGAGACTTCTCTTTATCATCATAGGGTCCCGTGGGGGGAGTCGAAGGGCGCGAGATGCAGAAGCGAGCGAGCGCAGCTTCTGTGAGTGTAGCGCCCCGGACCGCGAGTCGGAGCGAGCGGGACTCCCCGTGGGTCTACCAATAATGACACGTTATTTATGAATGCATGTTTATTTTGCACCTCCCCTGATATTCAAAAACGAACGATTGTTGCCGAGGGTCTCGTTTGGGCATTCCTCACAAGAACACCGATTACTCCAGGGCATACACTGATCTGTCCGGTACGATGTGTTCAGACAATGGATGAACTGACGAGAGAAGAGCGGCAAGCACTCGAAGATTTACGCAAACGTATTGTCGCCGCGTTGAAGCAGCAATTCAAAGCGCAGGGATTCCACTTTGCATGGAATGAGGGAAGCGTTGCCGGACAGAGTGTTCCACATCTGCACCTCCACGTGGTACCAAGGAATGACAGTGACAGTGGCATTATCGAGTACGAACCCAGAAAGTTTTTATATCGCCCAGGGTCCCGTGCAGAAACCCCCGAGGATGAGTTACGCACCATCGCACAGTTATTACGTCCGATCGTATAAGTATGCAAATTTCTCAACAACTCGTCGATGCAGCGTTGAAGTTTGCGAATGAACAGATTGAGCAATATGGTTTGCCGGCGAAGCTGCATCTTGATTTATCAATTGAAAAAGGAAGAGAAATTGCGCGTGCACTGCATGCAGATGAGAATGCGGTCGTTGTGGGGCTTTGTCTTATGGACTGCAAACTTGGAGAAGCATTTCATTTGAATCGACGAAATGAACACGTTGCAATGGGCATCGAGGCAAGCAAAAAATTTTTGCAACCATTCAATCTCGATCAAGACACCATTGACCTTCTTCTCAATTGCGTTGCTGCGCATCATGGTGCGGTTCCATTCACATCGCTCGAGGCAGAGATTGTCGCGAACGCCGATTGCTATCGATTTATTCACCCAATTGGCGTACTGCACTTTATTCAAATACTCGCGAAGCGTGAAGCACTTCCGCATAATGAGATTATTGATACTGCAGAAGCAAAGCTTGAGGAGAAACACGCGATCATGTCATTACCGTATGTAAAAGAACAACTCGAACCGTACTATCAGATGTTTAAGAAATTATTTGCAGCAGCGCGCATGGGGTAGGCTTTATATCAATTGAAGAACGGGCGTCCATATCAATCAAACGGCCGTTTGACGTATATGGACGAGAAAAAAAGAAAACGAGACTGCTATGATGCAAAAACAATGGAAAATAATTTTATTCCCCGGAGTCATTGTACTCATATTCTTTTTCGTCGCCATAATTTTCGTACGAAAAACATCCCCGGAGCCTTTTAAAAAACGGCAAAAAACAAAAACGTACACCAGTGGTGTGTACAATGCCTTCCCATTTTTTCAGAAAAACAGAATTTCTATAGAAGCGGCTCCATCCCAGAGTGGACTCGACACGCAACGCGCGATCGATGCGGTGACGGGCTTCGAACAATGGAAATACATTGTGCGTAAGGGGGATGCGGAGATTGAGGTGGGAAATTTTTATTCCGTGCGCGGGGATGGAACAACCGAAACGAACGCGCAAGCATTCAATACATTGATTCAAGAGGAAGCTATAGACCTCGATGAAGAAGAGGCGCAGCGATTTGCGGACATGGTTTTACGCTTGAGTTTCAACTCGGTTTACGACGGTGGGGAAGTACAAGAGGTCGTTAAAGAAAACGATATTTTTCATGTCGTTGCACGATTAAAACAGATTGTCGGCATGGTTCCGTATCATAAGGAAAGTACGCTCACGTTTTCGTTTACGAAAAACGGGACACTCGGTCTCTTTGTCCAAGGGCCCTGGAAGACAGTTGAAGGCCATGAGTGAACCCGACCCTGCGCCATGAGCGCAGGGCATCAGGGCGGGTTCGCTAGGAGCAGAGTCGGCTCCGCCGACTACTCTTCCCATGTGCCCTTCATCCCCGCGGCGAGACCGCGGGGCATTCGGGCGAGTCCTAGTAAATTCAG
>JACQSD010000076.1 GCA_016206165.1 Candidatus Uhrbacteria bacterium | reverse complement strand
CCTCTTATCTTAAGAGGGGAATATCTCCTCTGAACTCCTCCTCTTAAGGTAAGAGGAGGTTGGGAGGAGTTATGCGGGTGAGGTTCAATAACAAAGAGCGACTCTCGTTGTATGGAGAGCCGCTCTTTTGCAAAATTCAAAATGATACGGATCGATGAACCCTTTTTGGTCCGAACGGACCAAAAGGGGTTCGGCTATATTTGACCCTTTCTCAGGGGGTCTCCCTAGGCTTCCGCCCAGGGTTCTCTCCTCATTGGATTTATTTTCAAGCTCGCAATCCATGCGATAACGAATCACTATAGCATGCCTATTCGCCGTGTCAACCCCGGTGTCAAGCCCTGTAGTAGAACTCCGCGAAAATTAGCCGATTTTTGGTTATCGCCGAAGGCGATCTCGCGCGGAGTTTCACTACAGGGTCAAGTTTTTAAGTAAAGAAAAAACCGGGGGCACTCTATTTCGGACTAGAGAGTTGCGCCCCCGGCAGGATGATCTCAGTAACGGGTTCCGAGATTCCCGTTACCTAGCCAGTACTGCAGTACTGGCAGATGAACCGTGCGCCCCACCAAGGTTCTGGTGGGGAGTCCTCCGACAGGGGTTGTGAGGATCCCCCGCGGAGGGTGCTGCTCGAGCCCGGCAACGCGTTTGCCGGGAAGCTCCGCTCGTACTGCGGAGCGAGATCGGGAGTCCACGTATCGCCCTGGTGCGGATTATCGCCGCCAAACGGGCCTTCCACAGATGGACTTTGTCCCGAACATTTTTATACTACTTTATCATTCTGTTCTTGTCAACCGGCTTGTCAAATTGGTGGAAGAATGCCCCTTTATTTATTAGGATTATTAGGGTACACTAATGGAACTTTTGATTGATCAAGAACCTCATCCCACCCTTCTCCTAAAAGGAGAAGGAGATTCCCTCTCCTGCTAGGAGAGGGGCCCCTGGCGGGCCGAGCTGGCGCAGGCCCAGGGAGGGGTGAGGTTCCAGACCTATGCCCGAACTTGCAAAAGCATACGAAGCGAATCAATACGAGGATGACATCTACGCCGCCTGGGAAGCGAGCGGCTATTTTAGTCCGGATAACTTGCCAGTAACTTCTCGCAACTCGCAGCTAGCTGCTAGAAGCAAGAAGCAAGAAGCATTTACGATCGTCATCCCTCCCCCAAACGTCACTGGTCAACTCCACATGGGGCATGCGGCAATGCTTGCGATTGAGGATCTTATGATCCGCTACCACCGCATGAAGGGCGATCGGACGCTTTGGGTTCCCGGACTTGATCATGCCACGATTGCTACACAAAATGTGGTCGAGAAAAAGATTTGGAAAGAAGAGAAGAAAACTCGCCACGATTTGGGGCGCGAAGAATTTTTGAAACGAGTGGACACATTTGTACAGGCGTCGAAGGTTGTCATCCGTACGCAGATTAAAAAAATGGGGGCGTCATGTGATTGGTCGCGCGAGCGGTATACGCTCGACCAAGGTTTGTCGTTGGCAGTGCGAACAATGTTTACAAAAATGTATGAGGACGGACTCATCTATCGAGGTAATCGCATTGTGAATTGGTGTACCCGGTGTGCCTCAACATTGGCAGACGATGAAGTGAATTATAGAGAAGAAAAATCAAAATTTTATTACCTCAAGTACGGCCCGGTGATTATTGGTACTGCCCGTCCGGAAACAAAATTTTTAGACAAGATTATTATCGTGCATCCGGATGACGCACGGTATACGCATTTGCATGGGAAGGAATTTGACGTGCCGTGGATTGATGGCACCGTGAAGGCAAAAGTGATTGCCGATGTTGCAGGCGATCCAGAGATTGGGACAGGTGCGATGACCATCACCCCAGCGCACAGCTTTGAGGACTTCGCACTTGCACAAAAATACGGCATCGAGATTCATCAGATTATTGGGCAAGATGGAAAGATGACCGAAGCGGCAGGGGGCATGGCGGGCATGCCAGTGGAGCAGTGTCGTGAGCAAGTGGTTGCGCGATTGCAGGAGAAGGGACTTGTCGAACGCATTGATGAAAACTATGTCCACAATCTCTCGGTCTGCTATCGCTGCGATACGCCGATTCAGCCGCTTGTTTCAAAGCAGTGGTTTGTCGCGGTGGATAAAAAGGTTAATTCCAGAGAACGGGTCTCTGGATTACAGAGACCCGTTCTCCGAAGTCTTAAAGAGCGCGCGATTGATGCCGTGAAGTCTAGCGATATCACGATTATCCCCGATCGATTTAATAAAACATATTTCCAGTGGATGGATAATCTTCATGATTGGTGTATTTCGCGACAGCTTTGGTTTGGGCATCGGATCCCCGTCTGGTATAAACGCGATCCGAATCTACGAATGCATCCGAATGATCCGAATCAAGACGAAGCAGCAATATACGTTGGAATTGAACCTCCGGGGGGTGAAGGATGGACGCAGGATCCAGATACGCTCGATACGTGGTTTTCTGCTGGACTGTGGACATTTTCGACTTTAGGATGGCCGGATGCGCAGAAAACCTCACCCCAACCCTCTCCCAAGGGGAGAGGGAGAAAATCCCCTCTCCTTATAGGAGAGGGCGAAGGTGAGGTTCCGATGAACGATTTGCAGTTATTTCATCCGACAAGCGTGATGGAGACAGGATACGATATCCTTTTCTTATGGGTGGCGCGGATGATCATGATGACAACGTATGCGTTAGACGAGGTGCCGTTCAAACATGTGTATCTCCACGGACTCGTGCGTGACAAACTTGGGCGGAAGATGTCAAAGTCGCTTGGGAATGGGATCGATCCGCTTGATGTGATTGCAAAGTACGGGGCTGATCCAGTCCGGCTTTCGCTGATCATCGGTTCAACGCCAGGCAATGATGTTCGGTTGTATGATGAGAAAATTGCCGGCTTCCGAAATTTCGTGAATAAACTATGGAACATAGGACGCTTTATTCTTTCGAATAAAGCGAATTCCCAATTCCCAATTCCCAATTCTCAACCCCAAACACTTGCAGATCGCTGGATGCTTTCGCGGTTGCATCGGGTGATCCAGGATGTGACGAACGACATTGAAGCGTTTCGGTTTTCGCAAGCGGGCGAGCGGCTCCGCGATTTCACCTGGGGCGACTTCGCCGACTGGTACGTTGAAATTGCTAAACAGCAACTAGCTGCTAGCAGCTTGCAGCAATCGACACTAGGCATTCTGCATTCTACATTCTGCATTCTCCTCAAACTCTGGCATCCGTTTACACCATACGTCACGGAGGTGCTGTGGAAGCATTTACACAGAATCACAGAATCACAGAATCACAGAATCAATTTGTTGATGGTCGCCGAATGGCCGAAGGCAGATAAGAAATTGATTGATGAGAAAAGTGAAAAGGAATTTGCGCTCATTCAAGACGTGATCACTGCGATTCGCGGGATGCGTTCGGAGTATCAGTTGGCAGCGAGTGTGCCGTTGACTGCATATATAATCACAGAATCACAGAATCACAGAATCACACTGCAGGAGAATTCCTCATTGATCAAGAAGCTCGCGCGTGTTGAGGAGCTGACGATTAAAAAGTCCGGCGGAGCCGGATCCGGCTTCGCCGGAAAGGCAGATCGTCCGAAAGAGAGTATTGCACTTGCCGTGGGAACGCTCGAGATTTTTATTCCCATTGGTGGTATACTCGATAAAGAAAAAGAAATCGCACGGATAGAAAGGGAAATTGAGAAACTAGGAAATTATCGAAAGCAACTTGAAGGGAAACTAGAGAATCGAGAATACGTCGACAAAGCGCCTGCGAATATCGTGGATGGCGAGCGCGCGAAGATGGAGGAGACAAAGTTACGAATCAAAACACTCGAGACACAGTTGGAAAGTTTACAAACATAACTCCCCCAACCCCTCTTTTCTAAAGAGGGGAGGTTCCTCCTCTTAGGATAAGAGGAGGTGAGGAGGAGTTACGACGATTATGAAGAAAAATACACAATCAGAAATTCACGAACTCCTCACGCGCGGGGTGGAGCGGATTTACCCGTCAACGGAGGCGCTGCAGGCTGCACTCGAAAGTGGTAAGAAACTGCGTCTGTACAATGGTATTGATCCCACTGCTCCAACGCTTCATATTGGGCATGGGATTATTCTGAAGAAGTTACGCGACTTCCAGCGCCTTGGACACGAGGTCATCATGTTGATCGGCGATTTTACTGCACAGATTGGTGATCCGACGGACAAACTTGCCACACGGAAACAATTAACAAAAGAAGAGGTGCTTGAGAATTGTCGGAAATATCGGGAACAGGTGGCGAAATTTCTTGATTTCAAGTCTACGAAGAATCCCGTGCAGCTCCGATTTAATAGCGAATGGACAAATGCACTGACTCCAGAGGAATTGACCGCGATTGCATCGGAATTTACGGTGCAACAGTTTCTTGAGCGTGATATGTTTCAGGATCGGATGAAGGCTGGGAAACCGATTCATATCCATGAATTTTTATACCCACTGTTTCAGGGATATGATTCGGTTGCGATGGATGTTGATATGGAAGTCGGCGGAAATGATCAGACGTTCAATATGCTCATTGGCCGTGACATGCAGAAGCGGCGTGGTAAAGAGAAATTTGTGTTTGCAATGAAGCTCCTTGTGGATCCGACGGGCAAGAAAATGGGGAAGACGGAGGGGAACATGATTACGTTGAACGACACACCAGAGGACATGTACGGCAAGGTCATGGCATGGGGAGATAGAATGATCGTGGGCGGTTTTGAACTGTGTACGGATGTGCCGATGGAGGAGGTGCGGGAGGTTGAGGCTGCGCTTGGAGGTGGAACCAACCCCCGTGATCTCAAAGCACGTCTTGCACGAGAGATTGTCACACTCTATCATGGTGCTCCGGCGGCAAAGAAAGCGGAAGCAGCGTTTATTTCCACATTCCAAAAGCATGAGACACCAGCAGAAATTCCCAATATCCAATTACCAATTTCCAATATCCCGTTGAGTGATCTGCTTGTGAAAGTAAAGTTTGCTGCGTCGAAGGGCGAGGCGAAGCGAGTCGTGGAGCAGGGCGGAGTGAAGGTGGATGGGAAGGTAATTGAGGATATAAATGCTGTGGTGAAGATTTCTAAGAAGGGTGTGCTAGTGCAGAAGGGGAAGAGGTATTTTGTGCGTGTAGTATCATAACGCCCCCAGCCCCTCTTATCTTAAGAGGGGAGGTTCCTCCTCTTAAAGTAAGAGGAGGTTAGGAGGAGTTATGCGTCTTAGGCAATACAAAAAACCCGCCTCGCCGGCGGGTTTTGCTTATCACTTATTTGCTTATTGCTTACGACTTTTTCTCCTCGGGTGCCTTCGCCTCTGGCGCTTTTGCTACCGGTGCTGGAGTTGAGCCCTCTTCTGCAACGCGAACTTTCGAATGTTTGATCTTCCTCTTTTCTGTCTTCAGTACGCCATTGTCGACGAGGAGGTTGTGTGCAGTGTCCGAAAGCTGTGCACCCTTTGAAATCCAGTAGATGATACGTTCTGCCTTTAGTGTTACTGTCGGTGGATTGGTGAGTGGGTTAAAAAAACCAAGAAGCTCGAGGTAGTCACCCCATGGGTCTTTGGTCTTTTCGGAGATGATGAGCCGATACGACGGCTGTTTGGTTTTTCCCACGCGGGAAAGGCGGATCATTAACATAAGTAGTGGCTCATTTCTTTGTTTGATGATCTTACATGATGCAACAAGAATGGTCAAGGATAGTATGGACCCTTAATTTTATTGAGGAAAACAGGGTTATACTTGACAAGACGGTTGACACGGCGAATAGGCATGCTATAGTGCTTCTATTCAGGGCAGTAGCGGGACGAGGATTGTTGTGAGGATATGGCCATCATCTTTGAGCTTTCTTGGCCTCACTCCTTTCAGCGCCACGTCTGCGAAGTACTCGGGGCGACTGGTTTCCCCGGGGATCCCTGAATAACCGTCGGAGGCTGAATCCCACGAAGCCGGGTTCAGCGTTCGGGCAAGCCAGTGCCCGAAGACTCCAGATGCGCGTCAAAGACGCGCCGGCTGCCAAACCCAGCGGAAAGTCAGGATTACCGTTGGGGCAAGATGGCCTTCTGGAACCTTGATTTCTTCGATTGCTTCCGAAAGGAAGCGCCAGGGACCACATGTAACTGACTGCATGTGGCCCCTTTTTCTTTTAATTCAAAATAGAAAAAGAGTCCGTCGGTGATCCGTACCCCAAGAAGTGGACATGAAAATGTCCACTTTTTGATTTGTAGGATATCATGTAGTTAATGAATCTAACCCCTCAATTGTATGAGCAAAAGAAAATTCACCGCCGCGCAGGTCGCTGACTTGCGCCAAAAT
>JACQSD010000079.1 GCA_016206165.1 Candidatus Uhrbacteria bacterium | reverse complement strand
GTCTTTGCACAGTGTATGGCCAATCTTCCCAATCGGACAAAGAGACTCAATACACTCATCGGCAAAGCAAAAGATAAAGAAACAAAATCATCGTTACGAGATGCAGTGGGGGACATTGCAGACAAGACCAGAGCATTTGCAAAAGATGGGGCAGACGCCAATTTTCCAGAAGCAGTCACGCAATGTAGGGGATACGTACAAGGGCTCGATGATGACATTCGTTTCTATCTCCGGACCGGGAAATTCAATCCTTGACCTTTATTTTGAGAGCTGCTATGTTGAGTTACGTTTGTAGATAATACAAATTAACGTATGGGCAGATTTAATCGCGATGAGAAACGATCGGGTGGGGGATTTGGCCGGCGATTTGGCGGAAGCAATGGTGGTCGGCCGATGACCATGAACCAGGCGACATGCAGCGCATGTGGTAAGAGTTGCGAGGTACCATTTAAGCCGACCGGCGACAGACCAGTGTATTGCCGCGATTGCTTTGGTCAGCAAGGTGGGCGCGATGGGGGCCGGCCAAGCCGCTTTGACGGCGCACGCGAGGAGCGCCCACGCTTCAGCGATAAACAGATGCACGATGCAGTGTGTGTTTCCTGCGGCAGCGATTGCCAAGTGCCGTTTCGGCCAGTTGCAGGCAAACCTGTGTATTGCAAGAATTGTTTTGACAAAGGCGGTAGTGGGAAAAAAGATTCTCAAGATTCTGGCGCAGTCGCACAGCAACTCGCCATGGTGAATGCCAAGCTCGACAAACTCATGACACTGCTCACATCGCATACGTCAGAAAAAAAGAGCGATGCACCCGCCGTTCAAGAAGAAGTCGCTGTCGAGGCAGTGGTGATGGCAAAAAAGAAGAGAAAGGCGAAGAAAAAGAGTGCCTAAGACTGTAGTGATCAAAAATAATTTCCAATAAAAAATCCTTGTACACACAGGGATTTTTTAGTACAGTAAGATCTATGACCATTCCTCATATTCTTGTCCTTGTGAGTGCACTCGTGAGTATTGCGGGTGCATCTGCGTACATTCGTGATACGCTTGCGGGGCGGACGAAACCGAATCGTGTGTCATGGAGCATGTGGGCATTGGCGCCGCTCATCGGCACGGCCGCTGCACTTTCTGCACATGCGGATATTTGGGCAACCACCCGTATTTTTTTGTCGGGCTTTCTCCCGCTCCTCGTTTTTTCCGCATCGTTTTTAAACAAGCAGAGTTTCTGGAAACTCACAACGTTCGATCTGCTCTGTGGCGTATGTTCTGTGCTCGCACTTATTGTGTGGGGTGTCGTTGACTCGCCGCGACTTGCAATTCTCCTTGCTGCGCTCGGCGACGGCTTCGCCGCACTTCCGACAATCGTGAAAGCATGGAAATATCCAGAGACAGAAACGGGCTTGACGTATGTCGCGAGTTTTGTCAGTGTAGTATTGATCATCCCATCAATCCCAAAGTGGGATATCGCAAACTCGGCCTTTCAAATTTATCTTTTGATCGCGAATACGCTGTTACTCATTGCAGTATACAGAAAACGAATACTGTTTTGGCGTCGTGCAGCGTCGACAATAATACATCACTCGTGAGGAGGAGAACATGTTGAGTCCGCTGGAAAAGGTGATGCTCGCTGCATTCTTGCTCGGGGTCATCGCTATCGTTTTCATTCTCGCGCGAGTACCGCGAGACAAGCGGGGAGGAACGCCATGAATACGGTACTCGCGTTCGGTGCGTGGCTTCAGGAGGAGCCTACGAACATCGAATGGCGTATCATCGCGGGCACGTGCATTATCGGTATCATGGTCGTGTTCTGGCGTCTCGCGCGCATGAGCAAGAAAAGGCATGTGCAGCAGGAGCCTGAACAGCAGGCCGGAGCAGGGGAGCACTGGCTCGACGATGTCGACTGGCAGGGTGACGAGCATAAGCCCAACAACGATTGATGAAGAAGGAGAGGAACGTCGTTTGTACACCGAGTCCGGAATAACAGCCAACGAGAGAAGGAATGGAACCATGCGTAAACCGAATCCTAAAGATCACGACGTTAACGAGGAAGATGTCGAAGAAGAGACTGTCGAGGAGGACAGCGACGAGGAAGAAGAAGACGAAGAGCCCGGTGACGAAGACCTCGACGAGGACGAGGAAGGCGATGACGCCGACGGCGAGGAGGAAGCCGAGGGCGGAGAAGAGGAAGGCGCCGAAGAAGAGGCTACCGACGAGGATAACGCCGACGACGAGTGATGACGCGCATGCGTCTCACGACAAGAATTTCTTTGGGCCGACCTTTCGCAGAAGGTCGGCCCGTTTCTTTTTTAATGATGCAATTGGAAAGATGTCCATATACGACAAACGGCCGTTTGTATTATATGGACTATATATGGGACCAAAACCGCATCTTGAAGGTTAACTAAATAGGCGTTGGTTACTTGCCATTGATCAAAGGCCATATATTTTCTAACTCAGTATCAAAATGATTTTTAAATGCTCTATAAAATGTTGCGATAGCAACAAAATATAGAGACGTACTTTTTAATAAAAAAGAATGCGCCCTCCGAGACGCGGTGTCCCGGAGGGCATTTCGTGTGGGGGTTTGCCAAATCTCACTTGGTGAGGTCTGGGCCCCAGGGTTGATCATGCACGACCGTTCCCGAATCGAGGCCGAGGATTCGGCGGCGCACGAGTTCAGCTTCCCATCCACGCAACCCATGAATCCTCCGTGCCTCTGCGATGAAGTCGTCGAGGATGAGATGCTTCGTTTCCTCCTGTTGCATGAGTTGAGCCCATGCCGCTTTGAGATCCGCGTACAGCGGCTCCCTTTCCCGCACCCTTCGAACCATGGTGTCCATGTCGATATGCAGCATGGCTGCCCCCTCCTTGGATTGAATGTTTCGGTGAGCATCTCACGTCGTATTCCCGTTGTCAATTGCAGCGATCATCAAATTTCTAACCCCTCACTGCTCCCCCTGTCGTTCATGTGAGAATAGTGATACAGTACACATATATGAGGTACGTACAGAATACATCCATCACTATCAGTCTCTTGTTTTTTCTTCCATTTGTTGTGATCGCAGCTTCTTTACCACTGCCGCCGGGCATGCAGCCTCCGCCATTGAACCCACTCCCACCGCAACTACAAGCAGAAGAAGTGATTGACGACTCAATTGATTTTGCACTCACCGCAGTTCGAGAGCCGCAACTCGTTGTGCAAGATAAAAAAGAAGGCATTCGTATCCCGTTTACTATGCGGAGTAACGGGACAAAAAAATATGGAATGACGATTCGTTTGATTTGTTCCGACTTTCAAGCTGAAAAATATATCCTCATAGAGCCCGGAGTATCCGATCAATTCGTCTTCCACCCACTCCAAGAGGCAGCATCGAATCGCTATGAAGGCATGGTAGATTTTCGTGCAGGGAAGAAGGCGGAGTCCTGCAGTTTGAGTATTGTTGCTATTCAACACGAAGATTTCGATGACCTTGATGAGCCAACTGACAGCGATGTTACGAATAATGGATTTCGTTTTACACTGACGCTCAAAAATCAGAAGCCAGCATTACGCGATCTTGCTCTGGACAAAAACAACACCTCGGAGCGCGTGAAAAAAATGCAACAGCCGTTATCAAGAGAAGAACGCAATGCGTATGCAACGTTGGCAAAAGAAAAATGTCTTAATATTTTGATTGCGAGCGAGGAGCGCGGATTTTACTATAATGGTGAACTCATTGATCCAGAGTGGGGGGATATTCCGGGACCGAAAATTCGAGAAGTACATATTGCGGGTGATCGGCTCGGATACATGAAGGATAATGCGGTGATTATTGATGGAGAGGATGTCGGTCCTTTAAGTACAATAGACCGTCAAAACAACAGTGGCCCGGATATTGAGTTGAAACTTAATCAAAAACACTATGCGTATTTTCGGCTTGTGGACCATGATGCATCGCAGTATCTGTCGACATTTCATCTTATTTATGATGGGCAAGATCTTGGGCCCGCGACACGACTTGGGTATAAACTCAATGGAGAGTATGTTATTTATGACCGATATACACCGTATGATGAGATGCGTCGAAAGGGCCTCAAGAGCGCGAAAGCAGAATTATTTGTGAATGGAAAGAAGAAGGCGAATGGCGCTTTCGGTGATTACGACGGAAAGAATCTTGCATATGTTGCGATCAATAGCCACCATCAAGTCGTTTATAATGGTAGAAAGGTGGGATATGGCGGCGATATCACACTGAAAGACGGTCATTTTGCTTTTACGCGCGGTGAAACGCCGGACGGAGTGAATCCACGAATCATGTATGACGGAAAAAATCTTGGCCGCGGGCGGAGTCCCGTGATTGAGAAAAAACATCTTGCATTTATACGCGCGCGAGCCGAAATTGATCGGCGATCAAAAGACCAGCACCCGAAAGTGATTTATGATCGCAAAGAACTTGGATATGTTGGTGGTTTTCGTTGGAAGATAAGTCTTGCGGGAGATCATATCGCGTATATGCGCCGACTTTCCGATAAAGAAAGTCCGTTCACCCATCCTACTGGTTTTGCACGTATCAATATTGACGGCAAAGATTATTCCGGAGATTTTCTCGATGAGCGCGTGTATGTGGAAATTGCGGAGAAGGTGGATCGGAGTACATGCTTCTCATTATAATAGCACCTTTGTTGTTGAGAGCAGTGCAATGAGTTCATGGAGTATTGTGTTGGTGATTGTGGCGACGCGATCGGGTGCGAATTTTTCAAGCCGATCAAAGCCGGGGTTACCGTTGAGCTCGAGAATCACAAATGATCCATCTGCTTTTTTACGCAAGTCAAGACTGCCGTAACGGAGACCAAGTGCCTGTTGTGCTTTTGATACGAAATCGTGGACGTCGGTAGAGATGACATCATCAAAAAAAATTTTTGTTTGCTCGTCGTGCGTCATGACGAGCAGTTTGTTATTGAGAAAAACAACGCGGTAGTCTGTGCCATCGACATATTCTTGGACGACACCGGAGTACGAAAATTCGAGGCTGTGTTTGGCAGCGCGGAGTATTTCGTCCATGGTTGTACATCGGGCGACGCCGTTACCGCCACTCGAACGTCCCGGTTTCACAATGAGATGAGGAAGTTGGGAAACTAGGAAATGAGGAAAATGTTGTTGTAGTCGAGCGGTGAGATTCTTGAGGTGCATCCCTGGATCCGTATTGGTAATAATGTCGAGATGTCGTTTGCCGAAAAAGGGGAACCAGTGGGGGATTGGCAATCTCGCCGCTTCAAGCAATTGATACGTCGCAATCTTGTCACGGGCAAGTGCCTGTGCCGCGGCAGTATTGAGCGGTAGCGCTTCGGCGGTGAAGACAATTGATTTTCGGTGATACATGAGCCGACGCACGTACCCATCGCCAGAGGGGCTCTCGAGTGTCGCACCAAATCGCGAACATGCGGCGGCAAGGCGCTTGTAGCTCGATGCAAATGCGGGGTGAAGTGATTGCATAACACATGTGTATGGTAGCAGCGATCGTTGTATACCTCAAGTGACAATTTCTGGTATACTGTCAGTATCGAATATGACAAATCCAACGTACATCCTTCTCTCCATTTGGGTCACTGGGCTTCTGATGCTTTGGGTTGTCTTTGTACGCATGCGCAGGTCTTTCATGGATATCCAAAAGAAAGCGCCGCCACACCTCAATGACATTACATTAGGGTATCTCCCGATCCCCGGGGATCGACACGACGCGCCGAGTCGCGAAAAAAGATGGTATGCATTTGGTTTTCTTGCGTGGTTTGCAAGTTGGGGCGTCGCAGGAATGTTCGGATATTATGTCCGATTCTGGATTTCTGAACTCGTGTATCGCCCGATGTTTGGGGACGATAGCGTCATCATCCATGCTATTGACCATGATGTATGGTTTGCGATTATTTTTGGGAGTGTGGTCGGCCTCACGCTTTGTTCGATGGGTATGGTGCGTCTTTTTCTTTGGCGGCGGCGCGTCTATTATCGCGAGATGCTCCGACATGGGCCGATCACCATTCCTCCTCAAGTATCTGCAGTACATACTGACCGTGAAGACGCGGATGAAGATTTTGGTCAGAGCGCAGTGCATGCAGACGCTGTTCGCGCTGCAGCAGCGATTCGCGATCCCGCATCGTTTGATTACGCGTATCGGGTATCCGCAATAGGGCAGAGGAATACTTTTTTCTTTTTATTACTTTTTATCTGGATCTTTCTCGGTGCCGCAACCATCGCGATGGCGGACACATATATTGCCGTCACCAAAGATGGTGTCGTAGAGAATCGTTTTTGGTCGCTTTCCCCGCGAACGATCGCATGGGACGACGCAACGCGTGCGTCGATCATGTACCGCGAGAAGCCATTATCACTCATCGTGTATCCGCAGAGTGGCGAGCAGGTTGTCATTGCCTTCATTGATCGTCGTTCACAAATTCAGGAACATGTATTCCTGCAAACCATAGCGTATGCGATCGCGACAGAGGTTCTGCTTGATTTATTTATTTTTGATCCTCACCGCGTCCAGCGCGAGGTGGCACTCACAACGGGAGCGCGTGCAGAACTCCGTGATGCAGTGCGTGCGACCGACGCACTCGAGCAACTCAAGGGGATTCTTGCGCACGAGGCAGCACGTGGGCAGACGCAATAGCGAATTCAAGAATTGAACGCACCAGATCTTCCCCTCTTAAGATAAGAGGGGCTAGGGGAGTTATGGTTTCTCGACAAGCGATTGTTGCTGTGCTAGTATCGAGATATGCCCTGTAGTGAAACTTCGACTCACGATTATGTTCTACGTCTACGTCCTCCAGAGTGCAAGGTTGAAAAAACTCTACATTGGTTTTACCACAGATTTACGAAAAAGATTTAACGAACATAATCGTGGAAAAAGTGTAGCAACGAAGCCGTATCGCCCATGGACGCTCATCTATTATGAGGCTTCGCTCAACGAACAGGATGCACGGCGTCGTGAGGCATATCTAAAAACCACACAGGGTTATCGTCTCCTCCAGCGACGCCTCAAGGAATATCTTTATCACCAACGATAACTGTCGAAGTTCTACTACAGGGTATGCAACAGTGGTTTCAAAAAATATCACCACTCCTTATTCTTGCGCTCCTTGTCCTCATCGGCGTTGGGCTTGGGGTTATTGCATGGAAGACACAACAGGAGAAAACGCAGGCGCTCATGAAGCTTGCACCCATGGTGAGTGATTCCAAAAAATGGCCAGCAACAAAGGAGGCTTCAAAGAAAGCAGCTCCAAATAGAGTGTTCCGTACGCTCGAACAATTAGTATCCGAATTTTTAATGACAGCAAGCAATACGCGACCTTCATCATCAACATCGAACAATCAAAAGAATGATGCGGGAACTTTGCCAGAAACCTACCCTACAGCCCAGCCAAGTGTCCCGGGGCTCACACCAGGATATCAGTTACCAAACTAGACCATCGATGTTGTACGAATTTTTTTATCGTTTGAGAGAACACCTCACCCTTCGGGGTGTTTTTTTGTGGTCGCTTCTGGTGGTTTTCTCGTCAATCGCCTATGTTGCGGTTGGTATGTCTTTCACCACGTCGATCCTGGTGATGGTGCTCGCGTGCACCATCATTTTTTTCTTTGGCCCGGCATCATTAAAAAATGAGATGGCCGAACGACGGTGGTTCCCTGTGTCATGGCATGGAAAACTTCTCCTTCTCTTTGTCTTGAGTACGGATCTATTTTTATTCTCCCTGCTTTGGGGAGCACGCATTGTATGGGCGCTCCAGACGCCATGGATGTTCTTTCATCTCTCATTTTTTCTCCTGTTCGCACTTGCAAGCACGGTGCTCCTCTGGCTCGTATGGACAGAGGATGCACGATCCATGCATTGGATTACCATCGTGCATGTTGCTCTTTTTTATAGCGTCGCGCTCATCGTTTTTCGGCTTGGGTTTGGGTATGATCCAATCATTCATCAAACTGCAGAACAGTACGTTGTTGATCATGGAAGAATTTTTCCTCTCCAGCCATTCTATATTGGGCAGTACGCGATCGTTGCACTATTCCATTATCTCACCACGATTCCTGTTCCACTCATTGATCGATTCCTCCTCCCCGTATTCACGGTGATCACCGTCCCCGCGGTTGCATACTATGGACTCACGAGGGCCTATAGTATTCCGGATC
The DNA here is from genome assembly GCA_016206165.1 of Candidatus Uhrbacteria bacterium. Taxonomy (GTDB): domain Bacteria; phylum Patescibacteriota; class Patescibacteriia; order JACQSD01; family JACQSD01; genus JACQSD01. The sequence goes on along the minus strand of JACQSD010000079.1, from coordinate 5,109 downwards.
GTCTCGCAGGATTCGTCTCGGTATTGATCCTTATCCTTCCGTTGCCACTCCTCACCTTTACCGCGCCATATAATCTCACGGTGCTCTATAGTCTTTGGTGGATTTTTTTGGTTCCACTTTTGTTTCGAGGTACCGCGATGGAACAAGCGGCAGTTGTTCTTATTGCACTCGCGGCACTCGTGACACATCCGCTCCTCGGACTTCCCCTTGTTCTTGTTTCGTTCGTAGGAATTTTTTTGCGGCAGCATTCAATCTATACAGTGAGAAAAAGTATCGGATTGAGTCTAGGCCTCGCGGTGCTCGTCACGTTCTCGATTCTTGGCATGCTTGCATTGTATCGATTGGTGCAAGGTCTTCCGCCGCTCGTTGTCGATCATCTTGGCGAAAAGGCGCTTCTTTTTCTCAACTTCTTTATTCCAAACTTCTTGCATGCGTGGGTTTCCTGGCCATACATTGTTCTCTATTCGGGAGCAACCATGATTCCACTTGTGGTGATTCTTGTCGGAGCGGTTGTTTGTTTTCGTCGGAGCGCATTCTCACAAAATTTCCGTGTGTGCATCGCGGGGCTCACCCTTGGGATATTCGTGAGCATGTTTTTAGTCACCCTCTTTATTTATCTTCCTGGAGTCGTCGCATATGAACAGGCAGAATTTGCGTTGCGGCTTCGCGCGAGTATCCCCATTTTTTTTCTTCCATTGTTTCTTGTTGGAGTGGCGTCGTTTGCGACTCGTGTTTTACAGCGGCCGATTGTGGTTGCTATTTTTTGTATTATTGGAGGAGCGCTCATGGCAGGGAGTTGGTATATGACATACCCACGAATCGATGCAGCAGAGGATCGTGCAGGATGGAATGCGGCAGAGCACGATATTAAAGCGGTGCGTCGTATTGAAGATGATGCTGCAGGTGCGTCATACATTGTCCTCACCGATCGCCTCCTCGCTGCTGTTGCGCTTCGCGAACTTGGATTTGATCGTACGATGGTGAATGCGCGCGGAGAGCGCCTCTATCGTTACTCGCTTTGGCCGGGCGACCGCACATTCGCCTTTGCCGAGAAGGTGTTGTATGGCGGGCTTACAAACGATGATCTTCTTGCCTTGCGGCAGGACCTTCCGAACGTGCGCATCTATATTGCAATCCACGAGTATTGGTATCGCGTGCAAGCAATTGAACGCATCCTCCTCGATCTCGGAGCCACGCGTATCGCCAGCCCCTACGGCGTCCGTGTCTACGTATTCAATTGACATTGTGTGCACGATAGGGTAGAGTACAGAGAACTTATCCCGCTCATACGGCGGGGACTTTTATTCTCCTATGGAACAGCAGATTCGAAACATTGCAATCATTGCCCACGTTGATCATGGAAAGACAACGCTTGTTGATGCGCTCTTGAAACAGTCGGAGACGAACATCGGGAAAGCGGCAACGTCGGAACGCATCATGGATTCGAACGAACTCGAACGCGAGCGTGGGATCACTATTTTCTCAAAGAACGCCTCGGTCATGTACAAAGGCGTGAAGATTAATATTATCGATACCCCAGGTCACGCAGATTTTGGGGGCGAGGTAGAACGCGTGCTCAAAATGGCAGATGGCGTTCTCCTCCTCATCGACGCGAAAGACGGCCCTATGCCACAGACGCGATTTGTCTTAAAGAAGGCGCTTGAGCTTGGACACAAGGCGATCGTCGTCGTGAATAAAATTGATTTGAAGGATGCACGCCCGCAAGAAGTATTGAACGCGACGTTTGATCTTTTCGTGGATCTTGGCGCAAATGATACACAGGCAAATTTTCCAGTCGTGTATGCATCAGCAATCAGCGGCAAAGCTGGTCTCACGCCAGAGTATGCAGCGATGACAAACATTGCCCCACTCTTTGATGCGATCCTGGAGCACGTGCCACCGCCGGAAGTGAAGCTCGACGCGCCACTCCAAATGCTTGTTGTATCACTTGCGCCGGATAGCTATAAAGGGAAGCTCGCGATCGGGCGTATGTATGCAGGGACGGTGAAGACAGGGACGGATGTCATGCATATGCATCGTGATGGCACGATGGCAAAGCAACGGGTGACCGCAGTGCTTGTCTTCGATGGGTTGAGTCGTATCGAAGTTCCGGAGGGGCATGCTGGAGATCTTGTTGCCATCGCCGGGATGCCGGATGTCATGATTGGTGACACCATTGCGGATGCGAATAATCCAACCGCATTGCCACCGATTCATATTGAACAACCGACAGTAAAAATGATGTTTGGGGTGAACACATCGCCGTTTGCCGGACGCGAAGGACAATATTCAACATCACGTAATCTCCATGATCGCCTTGCAAAAGAATTGGAAACCGATGTGGCGCTTCGTGTGGATCAAGGCGAAACCATGGATACGTTTATTGTGTCTGGGCGCGGCGAGCTCCACCTTTCTATTTTAATTGAAAAAATGCGGCGCGAAGGATACGAGTTCCATGCGTCGCGACCCGAGGTCATTTTCCATGAAGAGAACGGTGTTGAGCTTGAGCCAATTGAAGATGTTTGGATCGACGTGCCAGAGACATACAGTGGGAGTATCATCGAGGCGCTCGGCCGGAGAAAAGGGGAAATGGTGAACATGCACATGGATCATGGGACGTGCCATTTCCATTTTCGTGTTGCGACGCGTGGGCTTATTGGATTCCGGAGTCAACTCATGCGCTTGACGCGCGGCCTCGCGATCATGAATACTTTGTTCAAAGCGTATGCACCGCTCGTCGGGACGATTGAGACGAATCCGCATGGGTCACTCATTGCGTTTGAAGCGGGGATGAGCATTAATTATGGGCTCCTTGCGGCCGAGCAGCGTGGAGCACTTTTTATCGGTCCGAACGTCGAGGTGTATGCGGGGATGGTCGTTGGTGAGAATGCAAAGCCAGAGGATCTTGAAGTGAATGTGTGTAAGACAAAGCGCCTTTCGAATATGCGGTCAAAAGGGGATGGCGTTTCGGAAAGTCTTGCCCCACCGCGGGAGTTGAGTCTCGAGGATTGTTTAGAATACATTGGCGCAGACGAATTTGTCGAGGTGACTCCAAAGAGTATTCGCATTCGGAAGCGCGAGCTTGATGCGAATAAACGGAAACGTACAAAGCGTGAAGAAGCGAACGAATAAACCCTCCGAAGTCGGAGGGTTTTCGTTTTACTTGAGATGGAGTATACTGTTGTTGTATGGAGCAATTGACAGACTATAAGAATCAAAAGATGTACACGCTTGTGTGGGTAGTCGTTGTATTTTTTCTTGTTGTCTTTGGCATTATTTATTTCTGGGGGCCGAAAGATCGCGTCAATACGCCGGCCCCGGAGGATCGCGTCAACACCGAGGTTCCAACCACTGCAACATCAACCGAACAACCAACGCGCCGGCCACTGTCCGAGGTTATTGGAGAGATGATGTATGCGCCACATGTAGATCCAGACGGGCGGTTTACATTTGAATATCCGCTTGGATGGGATGTTGTGCAGAATCCTGGGGGAGGAGCTGTCGTTATCGTGAAGAATCGTGTATCTGATCGTGTCAGTGAAACTACGACGGTAAAAGCGGATATTGCAGTGCTTGGTGGGACAGTGCGAACAGGAACGACGAAAACATGTGCAGAATTTAAGCCAGTCGATCTTCAGGTGTTGAGTTGTACTGAGGTAACAGTTTCTGGAATTCCATCGTTACTCATCGACCTTGAAACGCCGCTTGGTATTGGTGATGCAATGATGCACAATCGCCAGCTCCTGGTGGTGAGTGAGCAGGTGGGTATTGCGATCCAAGCACGTGCGTACACCGGTGCGTGGCAGCAATATGATCAGATGTTCACCCGCGTGCTCGGAAGTTTCCGTTTGCTGCCGTAGTTTTTATGATGCTTCGGATTGAACATATTTTGCAACGATGGATTCCAGTTGTTGGCATCAGTGGGGTGCTTTTTGTTGTGGGTCTTATTGTTCTCGCAGAAGGAAATGCGGACACATCGCGTCAAGAAGTTCAAAAATACCGGACACAGTACGAAAAGTCCCTTGCGCAATGGAAAACGACACAGAACGCAAAAGATGCTGATGTTGTCATGAAAAATGCGGCAGCGCTTCTTAGGCAGTATACGTATTATACAGATGCCGATTCCGGTGGAGACATTCAACAACGGATTCAGTTTGCTGAATCAATACAGAAGAAGGCGAGCGAACTGCGAAAGATGTATGTTCAGGTTCAAGTTGATACGATGCGGCGATATGTAGGAGAAATGAAATATCTTACAAGCGATGGAATGGAAGCAGCGCTCATTCGTGGGGATCAAGCACAGATCGATACGCTCCAGCGCGCACAACTGGATCTCGAGCGGTATCAGCAAAATATGTCGACCATTGCACGCCGGATTGAAGATGCACACTGGACGCTTGGCAGCAATAATCAATTGGATTTGGAAACAATGCAACAGCAATTGGGTGATTTTCATGACAACATGATTACACACGCCCCGTCATTTACAAAGATTTTTACGGAAATGCGTGCTCCAGAAGTGCAAGGGTCTTTGACCGACACGATCAGTCTTACACGTATTCAAGAATTGCGTCGACAGTATGATATTGAGCAGCATGAAAAGAAACAGGCAGACGATCGGCGGAGATTCGAGGAAGAACGTCGGAAAAAAGAGGAAGGACCAGTCTCCAGTACGGATACTGGATCTGGTGGAGGAGCTACTACAGACTCACGATAATACTTTATGGATCGACAACGCTTTTATATTATTGGTGGGATTGGCATCATGGTCGTTGCTGTGATTATCGTTTTGTTGATCCCAAGGAAATCAGCACAGACGCGTGAATTGGAACTCACGACCTCCCGAGAGCAAACAGAACTTCTTCGCGAGCGTTTGGAACGCCTTGAAACATTGCGGTGGATAATTACCGACGAAACATTCCAGCGGATTCCGAAGGATCTTGAAATGATTGCCGCAAATACGAAAACAGAGCCGGCAAATTGATTTTTCAAGTATCGATGTACGATATCCCTGCTGTCCTGCAGCGGGGTTTTGTTTTATCGAAAAATATGGTACGGTGAGCGACTATGGTGAATAAATTTTATATTACGACCACACTCCCATATGTG
>JACQSD010000004.1 GCA_016206165.1 Candidatus Uhrbacteria bacterium | reverse complement strand
TGTAGCTTCCGCGACATCCCGCGACATGGCCAGGGGCCTGCGCGGGTGCGCGGATCCGCTCAGGCGCCTCGCCATGAGCGGACAACGGTACCCGCCCCGCCTTGACTTCGCACACTGGGCATGTAGCTTCCGCGACATCCCGCGACATGGCCAGGGGCCTGCGCGGGTGCGCGGATCCGCTCAGGCGCCTCGCGATGAGCGGACAACGGTACCCGCCCACCATGATTCAGCTACTTGGGCATGTAGCTCAACGGTAGAGCAGACGTCTTATACACGTCCGGTTCTTGGTTCGAATCCAAGCATGCCCATTGCTCGTCAACGCTAAGTCGGGCGCGGTACACGTCCGGTTCTTGGTTTCCGCTCGTCTTCGCGAGCGGACCCGCTCGCCCGCGTAAAGCGCGGGACGTAGCGGGCGAATCCCCGCCTACGCCAAGGCTTTGGCGGGCAGGCAAGCGCGCGCACCAGAAATATGAAGATGCAACAAAAACTTGAGTACAAAATACAGCAGTGGCTTTCGGAGCCACAATTTTTGTTTTTGGGTAAACTCATCGCTACATTTCCTGAAGGTGAAGTCTATCTTGTGGGCGGCGCCGTGCGCGATGCCGTGCTTGGACGAGACACCAAGGATTTTGATTTTATCGTTCGCGAAATCGCGATTGATGCACTTGAAAAATTCCTCGCCACACACGGACAAGTTGATCTTGTCGGCAAATCGTTTGGCGTCTTCAAATTTACCCCACACGGATACACTGGTGAAGCAATCGATATCGCGCTCCCCCGTACTGAACATGCACTCACGGGAACTGGTGGGTACAAAGATTTCGCGATCCAATCCGACCCGAACCTCCCTATTGAGCGCGATCTTGAACGACGGGATTTTACGATGAATGCGATCGCAGTTAAAATTCAGAATGCAGAATGCAGAATGCAGAATGGTACAGTGGTTGATCCACATGGAGGGTTAAAAGATATTGAACAACAGTTGATTCGTACGGTGGGAAGGCCGGAGGATCGATTTAAGGAGGATTCGCTTCGGATACTTCGCGCGATTCGGTTTGCGTGCCAATTAGCATTGAGCATTGAGCATGAGGCGTGGAGCACGATCTGCGCGATGATGAAGCGCGTCAATGCCGTTCGTGATGATGGAACGCGCATCGTGCCGCTTGAAACCATTGGCCGCGAGCTCGTGAAGGCATTCTATGCAGATCCTGTCCAAGCGCTTGATCTGCTCGACGCGTGTGGAGGAATCCAAGAGACAATGCCAGAACTCCTGCCAATGAAGCATTGCCCCCAGCCACCGAACTGGCACACCGAGGGCGATGTATGGGTCCACTCACGCCTCGCACTTGCAAAACTCTTCGCTCCAGAATTTCAGCAGGAATTCCCCGGGGTACGGCCTGATGCAGAGGTCATCCTTGGAACACTCTTTCATGATCTTGGAAAACCCTATACGATCAAAACGCCGGAAAAAGATGGAACTGATCGCATTCGCTTCTCGGAACACGACAATATCGGGGCAGAAAAAGCGCGTGCCATTTGCGAACGCCTTCGCTTCGCGCAGTTCCCTGCGGATTCTCCGCTCCATGTTGATGCACAACACATTGAATGGCTCGTTGCGAAACATTTGTTGCCCATTAAAAAAAAGCTCGAGCAGATGAAGGTGTCGACCATTGAAAAGTATTTCATGAATTCACGCGTTCCTGGGCAAAAGCTGCTCCAGGTGGCATACGCAGATGGCGCAGCGACAATCCACGAGGGCGGGAAGCCTGATCTTGAAAATCATTTCTTTGTGAAGGCACGCCTACAGGAACTCTTTGCTCAAGTACGCCTTACCAAAAAGCTCCCCGCGCCGCTTGTGAACGGCGATGATATCATGGCTGCATTTGGATTGAAGCCTGGGAAACAGATTGCTGATCTGCTCGCGCTCGCCCGCGACGCACAGCTGGAAGGAAAGGTGAAGACAAAAGAAGATGCGTTAGCCTTGCTCCGCAAGGCATTGAACATTGATCATTAAACAGCCGTCATGTTCAATGTTTAATGTTCAATGAAATGTGTATGACCATAAACCTCGTTGTTCGTACAGAAGATATTGGGAAGAGACTGGATAAGTTCTTGCAAGAATACTGTCCTGATTTTTCGCGCTCACAAATTCAGAAAGCAATCAAAGACGGAACCATAACGCTCAATGAAAAAAAGGTGGCGGTTCACCATTTTTTGAAAGCGGGCGACGTTGTCCAGGGAACGCTTGCCGTGATCGCTCCGCTTGCATGCACGCCAAATGCATCGCTCGAGATCCCCATCATCGCAGAGACAAAAGAGTATATGGTCATCAATAAACCATCGGGGGTGATCGTCCATCAAGCAGATGGGCATCGGGAACCAGATGCGATCACCAATTGGGCGGTCGCACATGACCCTGCCATTGCCGCAATTGGCGACGATCCAGTCCGCCCCGGGATTGTCCACCGCCTCGATCAAGATGTTTCTGGTTGCATGGTGATCGCGAAGACACCAGCGTCGTTCCTCCATCTCAAGTCTGCATTTCAAGCAGGAAGTATTGAAAAAAAATACACCGCGCTCGTGTACGGGGTGCTTGTAAACCGTGGCGGAACACTCAATTTCCCGATTGCGCGCTCAACGACGCATGATGGGCGTATGGCGGCGCGTCCAAAGACGGGCGAATCACGAATGATGAATAACGAATTACGCACCGACGAAAAAGATGCGGTAACGGAATATACAGTCCTCAAACAGTATCAGCAATATGCGCTCGTCGAAGCCCGACCAAGAACCGGGCGCACCCATCAAATCCGCGTCCACTTCCATGCACTCGGGCATCCAATCGTTGGCGACCCCCTCTATCAACCGAAAGAAAAACGGAAACCAATTATTGATCGCGTCTTTCTCCATGCAACACAACTCTCGTTTCAGGATCTTCATGGCACACGGCAAACCTATACGTCGCCGATCCCAAAACAACTACAACAAATACTCGACACAATCAAATAGAGTATGCCCTACCCTCTCATTATCATCTGTGGCCCAAGCGGTGTTGGCAAAACGGTCATGATCCGCAGGCTTCTTCACGATATCCCGGCCCTGCAGCCGACGGTCACGTACACGACGCGCGCGCAACGAAAGGGAGCAAAGGCAGCGGAAGATAAAATCATGCGATTTATTTCACCTGCGGAGTTTCGAACGCGTATCCGGCAACGACAATTTCTTGAATGGGCTCTTGTCCATGGGCATTACTATTATGGAACCCCTCAAAAAGAACTCGAACGGCGACGTTCTCGTGGGCCCGTGATCCTTAATATCGAGGTGCAAGGAACACAGATTGTGAAACGAAAAATTCCCGACGCGCATACAATTTTCATTCTCCCCACACCCCGCGCCCTCTATCTCCGTAGACTTAAAAAAATCCGCGCAGATGATCCAAACCTTGCCGAGCGCATCCGCGATATTCACCGTGAATTGAAGCAGGCTCCGACATTTGACTATCGCATATATAACCATGAGGGGAAGCTACAACAGACGTATCGGGCACTAAAAAAGCAAGTGAAAAATATCATTGACAAGAATTGATAACTTCCGTATAGTAAGTGAAACTTTATTTTATATCATTTGTACAATACGCTTATGACCACACAAACCATCGTCGATGTTCGACCGGGAATGACCGTCCGCGTGTACGAAAAAATCAAGGATGTCACACCAAAAGGAGAGGAACGAGAACGTTTACAGGCATTCGAAGGTGTTGTTCTTGCACGCAAGGGCGGGTCAACTGCTGGCGCGGCAATTACCGTGCGTAAAATATCGGAGGGTATCGGTGTCGAAAAAATCTTCCCACTGCATTCTCCGATCATCGCAAAAATTGATGTCGTGAAACGTGCACATGTTCGCCGTGCAAAACTTTACTTCCTCCGGAAGAATCCAAAGAAGCTTAAAGAAATAAAATAGATAAAACTCCTCGCAAGAGGGGTTCGATGCGCGGGTGGCGTAACTGGTAGCCGCACTACCTTGAGGTGGTAGCGCCCGTAAGGGCATGGAGGTTCGAGTCCTCTCCCGCGCATGAGTAATCTACTCTTTTCTCATCCGTGGGCGCTTAGCTCCCGCCTCTGGCAGCACCGCGCATGCCTCCGCTCCGGCTTCGGTTCAGAGGCACCCATAGACGCGGCGGGCAGGCAGCTGGTTCGTTATGACAATTTGGGCTTTTGGGCAACTAGCTCAGTTGGTTACCCGCCGCAAGCTTCGCAAGCAGGCGGGCCCGCCTGAATGCCCGTCGCGGGCTTTCGGCGGGGAGCACCTCGTTTATTCACCCCGTTAGAAATCAAGGTGCACGCTTAGCTCAGCCGGTTAGAGCGCCTCGTTTACACCGAGGAGGTCGGGAGTTCGATCCTCTCAGCGTGCACGGAAAAAATTTCTAACGGGGCAAGCCGAGGGGGTCAGGAG